>NZ_JAPDRF010000006.1:0-237914 GCF_040706615.1 Lentisalinibacter sediminis
CTTGCTCATCACGACCCGACTATCCACCCGGCCGGGCCAATCTATCGTCTCGAACGCCCGATCTCCGCAATCACAGCAACCGACGAATCCGAAACGGGGTTAATAGAGGTTCCTTAAAGCCCCTCCTACAGCACACCGCATTCAATCCTCGATCCGGAAACCGATCTTCACGGTCACCTGCCAGTATTTGACCGCATCGCCTTCGATGTAGCCGCGGGTCTCGGTGACCTGGAACCAGTCCATATGTTTCACGGACTCGCCGGCCTTTTTGATCGCCTTGGCGATGGCGTCGTCGGTGCCGACCGTCGATGAACCGGTGACGTCGATCTGCTTGTAGACATGGTCTTCCATGCAGAAACCTCCTGTTTCTTCAACGAACTCGCGACCAGTGTACCGGCTATCCGGCCGCCGTCTCGACCCGGATCCCGACGAGCACCCTGTCCATCACCTCGACGAGGCGGTCCGCGTGCTGCCGGGAGAAGACCAGCGGCGGGCGTATTTTCAGCACGTTGTCGGCGATGCCGGTGCGGCCGACCAGCACGCCCTCGCGGCGCATGCCGTTCATGACGGCGCGAGCGACTGCCGGCGCCGGCTCCCGCGTCTCCCGGTCGCGCACCAGCTCCACACCGGCGAACAGCCCCGCCCCGCGCACGTCGCCGATGGCCTCGTGCCGCGACTGCAGCCCGCGCAGCGCCTCACGCAGATAGTCGCCGGTCACCCGGGCATTCTCCTGCAGCGCCTCGTGCTCGATCACGTGCAGTACCGCGAGCCCTGCCGCACACGACACCGGGTTGCCGCCGAAGGTATTGAAGTACTCGGAGTCGCGGGCGAAGCGGCCGGCGATCTCGGGCGTGGTGATCACCGCCGCCAGCGGATGACCATTCCCCATGGGTTTACCCAGCGTCACGATATCCGGCACCACGCCCTGCAGCTCGAAGCCCCAGAAGTGATCGCCGGTGCGGGCGAAGCCGGCCTGCACCTCGTCGGCCACGCAGATGCCGCCCGCAGCGCGCACCCTTTGCCAGGCATCCGCAAGATAGCCCGCCGGCGCCGCGTAGATGCCGTCGCTTGACCAGATCGTGTCGACGAAGAATGCGGCCGGCCGGTGACCCCGGTCGGCCAGTGAGGCGATCGCCTCGTCCAGGGTGGCGGCGTAACGCGCGGACGCAGCCTCGCCGCGGAACGGCCCGTTGTAGACGTCCGGCGCCGGCACCGTCACCACCCAGTCGGGCGTGCGGCGGTCCGGCAGCTCTTCCGGCGAGAACGCCGCCACCGCCGTGGTGTTGCCGTGGTAGGCATTGCGGCTGACGATCGCGCCGTCCCCGCCGGTGACCGCCCGCGCCATCTGCCAGGCCAGATCGTTGGCCTCGCTGCCGGTGCAGACGAAGAAGCAGACCGAGAGCTGCCCGGGCAGTCGCGCCGCGAGACGCTCGGCGTAATCCAGGATGTGCTCGTGCAGGTAGCGGGTATTGGTGTTCAGCGTGCGTGACTGTCGCGCGATCGCCTCCGTCACCACCGGATGGCAATGGCCGACGCAGGCGACGTTGTTGTAGGCATCGAGATGCGCGCGGCCCGATGCATCGTACAGCCAGACGCCTTCGCCGCGGACGATGTGCAACGGCTCGTCGTAGGTGAGCGAGAGCCCGGGGCCGAGCAGTGCGCGGCGTCGCTCGCGCAGGGCGGCATCGCTGCCGTCACTGCCGTCGTGACTGCCGGCGTCATTGCCATTGTTATTGCCGCCGTTACTGACACCGCGCAGCTCGCCGGCAGCTGCCAGCCCGAGTTCGTGCCGCAGTACCCGCATCGCTTCCCGTTCGTCGATGGCCTCCAGCCGCTCCATCGTGCGCAGGGAGGCCTCGTGGCCGCCGAGGATATAGTCGACGTTGTCCGGGTGCTCCCCCGCCCGCCAGGCGCAGATCGCGACCGAGGCCGCGAGCCGCAGCTGCACGAGATGGAACAGGATGTCGACCTCGGGCGGCTCCAGCGGCCTCACCGCGTGGAAGGCGGCGGCGATCTCGGCGAGGACGGCGAGCTCGTCTTCGTGGCCGATGACCTGGTAGGCCGCAAGCACGGCGAGATCGTTCACCAGCGGGGCGTGCACCATGTCGCCGAAATCGATGATCCCGCTCACTCGTTCGGGATCCTCGACGCTCACCAGCACGTTGTCCGGATTGAAGTCGTTGTGGATCACCTGGGCGCGCAGAGCCGCCAGCGTCTCCTCGCCCCGCGCCGCATGCCGGGCGAAGACCCGCTCCGCCAGCTCGCGGCCGCGGCGCTCGCCAATGTGTACGGCGAGTTCGCGCACCGCCTGGGTCTGACTGACGTCCCACAGCAGGGGATGGCGCGCGGCGGGATGGAAGAAGCCCTGCAGGGCACGGCCGAGCGCCGCCAGCGTGGCACCGAGATGTCGCCTCAGTGCGGGCGTGGAAGAGACATCGCCCACCGGCACGCCGGGCAGATAACTCACCAGGCGCACCAGACTGCGTCCGCCGGGCAGTTCCACCGCCTGCAGCAATTCGCCGTCCGGTCCCGGCTCGATGCGCGGCACCGGCAGCTCCGGCGCGGTACGAGAGATGTGGTCCAGCGCCCGCGCCTGGAAGTCGAGCACGGCCGGCGACTCCGCTGCATTGGAGATCTTCAGCACGAACTCGCGGCCGTCTTCCGCCGTGTAGCGGAAATTCCGATCCCGTTCGCTGTCGAGCGGTGCGGCGCTGCCCGGCAGGGCGTAGCGCTCGCGCACCAGATCCGCAGCCTGCTCCGGTGTCAGGTCCGGAGCCGGCGTGGTCATCAACCGCAGCGGGTCCGTGGTCACCGGGTCCGTGGTCACAAGGCAGTCACTCGGCGGCGCCGATCTCCATGACGATCTCCCACAGGAAGCGCACCATCTCCTGCAGGGATTCCTCGGAGACGCGTTCGTTGTCGCTGTGGGCGCCGTAGCGGCTGTTGATCTCGGCCAGGGTGCGGGCCGGGCCGATGCCGTAGGCCTGCACGCCCTTCGCGCGCAGCTGGGACATATCGGTGGCGCCGGTCGCCATCACCGGCAGCGTAGTCGATCCCGGATAGAGCCGCTGGGCCACGCCCTCGATCACCTGGAACATCTCGTTGTCGATGCCGGAGGGCGGCGCCTCCGGGCGGTAGATCTCCTCGGGCACGATCTCGATCGCCGGGTTGTCGATGAGCGCAGCCAGTTTGCCGTAGAAGCCGTCCACGTCCTCGCCGGGCAGCATGCGGATGTCGAGCATGGCCTCCGCCTCGGACGGGATCACGTTGCGGCGGAAGCCGCCGTCGACGATGGTCGGCACGACCGACGTCCGCAGTGCCGAGTAGTGGTAGGGGTCGTTCTGCCGGAACCAGGCGTCGATCTCGGCCTGGTACTCCGGGTTCTCGACGTTGGCGTAGCGCCAGGAGGTCTCGCCGTCGGTCAGCTCCGCCATGCGGCGGAAATACGCACGCGTGGTCTCGTTCAGCCGGATCGGCGTCTCCCAGTTGCCGGCCTTCGCCACCGCCTCGGCCAGCATGGTGATGGCGTTGTCCACGCGCGGCCTCGAGCCGTGACCGGCCGTGCCGCGCGCGATGAGCTTCGCCCGCCGTGGCATCTTCTCGGTGGTCTGGATGCCCACCACCTTCACCTGCCCGTCCTCCAGCCGATTGGTGCCACCCTCGGCGATGGCGTACTCCGCCGAGATCTTGTCCCAGTGGTTCTCGATCATGTAGGTGATGCCCCACTGCGGCGTGCCCTCCTCGCCGGCCTCGGCCAGGAAGATGATGTCCCGATCCATCTCGACGCCGAGGCGATTCAGCAGCAGGATGACCATCAGCCCGGCCGTGACGTTGTCCTTGTCGTCGAGCGTGCCGCGGCCCCAGATGTAGCCGTCCTTGCGCAAACCACTGAACGGCGGCTGCGCCCACTTCTCCGGCTGCACGCCCACCACGTCCGTGTGGCCCATGATGAGGATCGGCGCTTTCGTACCGTTACCCTTGTAGCGGGTCACGAGGTTGGCGCGGTCGGGATCGAGCGCGTACGTCTCGTACTCGATACCCTCGGCCTCCAGCACCTCGCCAAGGTACTCCGCCACCTCGGTCTCGTTGCCGGGCGGATTGACCGACTCGATCTGCACCATATCCACCAGGTAGCCGATGGATTCCTCGCCGACGGCGTCCCAGTCGACGAAGTAGCCGCTCTGGGCGGCGGCGGTGAGGGGCAGGAGTGCGAGGAAGCAGGTGAGGCGTTTCAACATGACGGACTCTTTGTGATGCAATGGATGGGCATGCAGGAGGGCCTTCAGGCCCGATTCCTTACCCCAATCGGGCCTGAAGGCCCTCCTACGTGGAGTTCAGGGCTTGACGTACGGCTTCCAGCCGCTTTCGGTTCTTGCCGAGATCCGAGTAGCCGAGCCGCGACGACGAGCGCATGGCGATCACTCCCTCCTCCGGCCGCAGGTGGAAGATGACGTCGTCGACGAAGCGCAGGATCTTCGTGCGGGCCTCGGCGCGCAGATAGTTCTCGCGCTGCTCCACGATGGTGTAAGAGGAGTC
Organism: Lentisalinibacter sediminis; assembly: GCF_040706615.1. Taxonomy (NCBI): domain Bacteria; kingdom Pseudomonadati; phylum Pseudomonadota; class Gammaproteobacteria; order Woeseiales; family Woeseiaceae; genus Lentisalinibacter; species Lentisalinibacter sediminis. The sequence goes on from NZ_JAPDRF010000006.1 coordinate 4,537, forward strand.
GCTCTCCACGTAGCCGATCAGCCGCTGCCAGGCGGCCTGCGCATCGCCGTCGATCTTCAGCGCCTCGATATAATGTGTGCCGTCGGAGGGGTCGGCATCGCTGGAGACGCAGTTCGGCGTGGACGGGCACGGCGGCAGCCGGCCTTCGTCGGTGAGATCGAGTTCGGATCCGGTCATGGTGGCGCAGCCTGTCAGCAGGAGGATGGCGCCGGCGAGAGCCGGCAGGTGCAGCGTCTTGTTCATGGCGGCATGATAGCCCAGGCGCGCATCGCTGTAGGAGGGGCTTCAGCCCCGATTCCTTGACCAATCGGGCCTGAGGGCGTTCGGGCCTGCAAGCGTTCGGGCCTGAAGGCCCTCCTACATGGTTAACGTCGCGTAATCGGTCTTGCGTAATGCACCGTCTCCCCTTCGAAGCGCACGCAGCCCTGCTCCACCAGCGCGTCCACCAGCGCCTGCACCTCGGCGAAGTCGAGTTCGCGGCCGAAATGGGAATGGACCAGGCGCATGAGGGTGCGGCGCCGGCGGGGCCGCGCCAGGCCGCGGGAATGGAGGTTGCGGATCACCTCCGCCACGCGCTCCTCCCGGGAACTCGCCGTCGCGGCTCCGAGGAACGGCAGCTCTGCCAGGCTCCGCTCCCTTCGCACGGACATGCCCTCCGCTCGCAGTTGCGCTATGAAGGCATCGAAGCCTTCGTCGGGCGAGACAACGTGCAGCTCTGAGTCCGGGTGCCGTTCGGCGAGGCGGCCGAGATAGCAGGCGATGTGGAGTTCGAGCGCGCGACGCCCGTCCCCGGAGACCGGCACGTAGGTCGCCCGCTCACCCAGGACCTGGACGGAAGAAACCAGGTCGAACGGCAGACTCGCCTCCGGATCGCCGACGAAGAGATAGACCCGCACGGGCTGCCCGTGCAGCGGCGCCAGATCGTCCGGCTGCACGTTCTCGTAATCGATGAGGATGCAGTGTTGCCCCATTCCGCCCCCTCGAGGCCGCCCTGCGAAGGAGCTTAGCATCGCAGCGGCTTTCCGGCATTTCCCGGCCGCAAAAAGACGCTAAACTGCCCGCGTGTCCAGGCGGGGAAACCTCTTGTCGAAGAAGAATATGCTCGATACCCGGAGGGGTCGCCTGACCACCTTCGGCATTCTCTACATCTGCGAGGGCATCCCGCTCGGGTTTGCCGCCGTGGCCATCGCCACCTACATGCGCCGGGCCGGCGTGGACGTGGCCCAGGTCGGCGCCTTCGTTGCCTCATTCTACCTGCCCTGGGCGTTCAAGTGGGCCTGGGCACCCGTGGTGGACCTGGTCACGCTGAACCGCTTCGGCGGGCGCAAGGCGTGGATCGTGCTGTGCCAGGTGCTGATGATCGTCACGCTGTATTTCGTCGCACAGCTCGACTACACGCAGCACTTCGACCTGCTCATCACCATGGTAATCGTGCACAACGTGTTTGCCGCCACCTGCGACGTGGCCATCGATTCGCTGGCGGTGAGCAGCCTGCGCGAGGACGAACGCGCCCAGGGCAACGGCTTCATGTTCGCCGGCGCCTACATCGGTCAGGGTCTCGGCGGTGGCGGCGCCATGTTCGTCGCCGGCCTGTATGGCTTCGACGTCTCCTTTCTCTATGTCGCCCTGCTGCTCTGCCTGGTGCTCACCTTCGTGGTCTTCTTCGTCCGGGATCCGGCGGCCGGCGCAGCCGTGGCCGCACGGTTACACGGCGTGTGGCAGGCGTTCCGCGATTCTGTCGGCGGATTCGCGCGGGAGCTCGGCATCGGTCTGTTCCGCTCCGGCAAGGGTCCGCTGATCGGCGTGATCTTCGCGCTGACGCCGATCGGCGCCATGGCCCTCTCCGGCGCGGTGGCCACCGCGCTGCAGGTCGACCTCGGCATGAGCGACAGCCAGATCGGGACGCTGAACATCTACGCCATGATCACCTCGGGCGCCGGCTGCGTGGCCGGCGGCTGGCTCGCCGACCGGCTGGGCAAACGCAAGATGCTGGCGCTGTTCTATGCCCTGACCACGCTGCCCACGCTCTGGCTCGCCGTGGCGCTCGGCGGCGGCACGGGCGTCGAAGGCGTCACCATCAACCAGTACTTCGCCGTCGCCATCGCGTTCTATCTCTGCATGGGTCTGCACTACGGCGTGGGCGCGGCCATCTTCATGGGGCTCACCAACCCGGCGGTGGCCGCCACCCAGTTCACGGGCTTCATGGCGCTGCAGAATCTGACCATCTCCTACTCCAACGCCTGGCAGGGCGTCGCCGTGGATGCGTGGGGTTACAGCGCGATGTTCTACCTGGACGCGGCGCTGGTCGCGGTGCCGATCCTGCTGATCCCGTTCCTCACCGACCGGCAGCCGCAGGAGGCGCCACCATCGCCGGCAAGGCCACTCCCGGAGGCCAGCTGATAATGTAGGAGGGCCTTCAGCCCCGATTCATCAATAATCGGGCCTGAAGGCCCTCCTGCATGCCCACCGAGGCATCAGCGCGGGACGGACACGAACCGCTCGCGGCTGAGCTCCACGTCCCCGTCGTCCCAGCGGTAGGCCACCAGCTTGCCGCCTTCCTTCGCCACGCTGTAGTCGAGGCAGGCGATGTTTGGTGCCAGCGGTGCGGGCTCGCCTTCCAGCCAGTAGTGGCCCACGAAGCAGGGCGGGTCGTCGTGGGAGTACTCGACGAGGTGATCGCCCTCGATGGGGTCGTCCGGGATATGGGTCTCGACGGATTCCGGCCCGAAGTGCGCCTCCCGGTACGTCGTGGCGTGCGAATCCCACCAGCGCACGCGGATGCGGTGGCGGTGATTGCCGCCCTTGTCACGCACGGACTTGCCGTCCGGCAGGTCGACCTCCTTGCCCTTCAGCAGCGAATCGATGGCCTCGTGCTGCCAGGTGCCGGGCTCGTGGCCGGCGACCAGCAGGTCGTCGGTGAGATGCTGCCCGTCCACCTCCGCGCGCACCTCGGACAGGAGATGCGGGTCCCAGCAGGCGTGGATCACGCGGAGCGCGCCAAGGTCCAGCCACAGGGGCAGCGTGCGGAACCAGCCGAGCGTCGCGCGCATCTCGTCCTCGCGGCCCTCGTAGGCCCTGATGAAGGCGTCATGCTGGTCCCGGTTCTTCTTCGACCAGGGCCTGAGCGGCTCGCCGGTGTCCGGATGGGGCGTGTGGAAACCCAGCGCGTTGAACTCGTGATTGCCCATGACCGCCAGGGCCGCGCCCGCCTCGACCATGGGCCGGGCTGTCTCGATGACCTCCCGCTGATGCGGCCCGCGGTCGATGAAGTCGCCGAGGAAGATGACCTCGCGGCTCTCGTGCCGCCAGACGCCGCGGTGCTCACGGTAGCCGAGCTCCACGAGCAGGCGCACCAACGGGTCGGCGTATCCGTGGATATCGCCGATGAGGTCGTAGCCCCGGGGCGTATGGCGCTTCGTCATGATTACAGTGTAGCGGCCCTGACGCCCGGAAATCTCTCCGGCGCCCGATCGCGGCGCTGACCCCTTCCCGGCTTTGAATTCGCCGCGCGTTGGCGCAATACTCAGGCGCTGGCCTTCGTGCCGGGCGACATCGGCGAGATGATGGACGGGGCAACGGAATTCATGGGCATCGGCACCCTCGAGAGCGAGGTGGTGAAGAGCGGTGGCCCACAACTACGCCACCTATAGGGAATACGAAGAAAGTCTGCGATCCTTCATCGCTCGCTGAACGGATTCCCCTCAGCCGGTTCTCCCATGCTCCGTCAGCCAGCGATCCAGATGATTGGCGAACGCCTGCTTGTCGCGCTGGCTGAAGGCGGCCGGGCCGCCGCCCATCTCCACGCCGCTGGAGCGCATGGTGTCCAGGAAGTCGCGCATGTTCAGCCGCGCGCGGATGTTCTCGGTGGTGTGCAGCTCGCCGCGGGGGCTGAGGGCCTGGGCACCCTTCGCGATGACCTCCGCCGCCAGCGGGATGTCGCTGGTGATCACCAGGTCGCCGGCGTCGGCACGCTTCACGATCTCGTCGTCGGCGACGTCGAAGCCGTGGGATACCTGCAGGGCATTGACGTTAGCCAGCTTCGGCGTCGCCACCGGCTGGTTCGCCACCAGCGTCACCTCGACACCGGTGCGCTTCGCAGCGCGGAACAGGATTTCCCGCACCACCACGGGACAGGCATCGGCGTCTACCCAGATCTTCATCCCGCCATTATGCCCGCAGGGAGTATCATCGCGCTTCCATGCTCGCGTTCCTGAAACAGAACTTCCGCTGGATCGCGGGCGGTTTCCTGCTCACCTACTTCTCCAGCTTCGGTCAGACCTTTTTCATCTCGGCTTCCATCTCCGAGTGGCGGGCCGCCTTCGGTCTCAGCCATGGCGAGATCGGGCGGCTGTACATGCTGGCGACGCTGGGGAGTGCGCTGTGCCTGCCGTGGGTCGGACGCCTGGTCGACGTTCTGCCAGAACGGCGGGTCATCCTGATCGTCGTGCCGGTGCTCGCCTCCGCCACCCTCATCGCCGCCTACGCGCCGTCGGTGGCCGTGCTCGTGCTCGCCATCTTCCTGCTGCGCCTGTTCGGCCAGGGCATGATGACCCACACCGCGCTGACGGCGACCGGGCGCTCGTTCGCCGCCCAGCGCGGCCGCGCCGTCTCACTGGTCGTGCTCGGCCATCAGGGCGGCGAGGCCACCCTGCCGCTGGCCTTCGCGGCCCTCGCCATCGCCTTCGGCTACCAGGCGGGCTGGGTGGCCGGCGCCATCGTCCTGCTCGCCGTCGGCATGCCCTTGGCCTGGTGGGCCTACCGCGTGCCGAGGACTCCGCAGCACGAGCCTGCCGGCGCCGAGGGCGGCCCGTTCCCCGTCCGCCACTGGACACGGCGCGAGGTGCTGGCGGATCCCCTGTTCTGGGTACTGCTCACCGGCGTCCTGGGCCCGCCGTTCATCGGAACCACGATCTTCTATCACCAGGACTACCTCACGGAACTGCGCGGCTGGCCGCCGCAGTTCTACGCGATGTCGCTCTCGGTCGCTGCGATCACCACCGTAGTCTTCGCGCTGATCTGCGGCGCACTCATCGACCGCTTCCGGGCCCCCGCCATCCTGCCGTTCTTCCTGCTGCCGCTGGCGGGCTCCTGCTTCGTGCTCGGCATCGACGGCCCGGCCTGGCTGCTGTTCGTCGTCATGCTTCTGCTCGGCATGGCCTACGGGCTGTCCTCCACCCTGTTCGGATCGCTGTGGCCCGAGGTCTACGGCACCCTGCACCTCGGCGCCATCCGTTCGGTCACCGTCTCGGTGATGGTCTTCGCCACCGCCGCCGGACCGGGCGTCACCGCCACCCTCATCGACCGGGGTATCACCGTGCCGGAACAGATGATCTGGATCGGGTTCTATTGCCTCGCGGCGGCCGGCGCGATGACGCTGGCCACGGCAACGCTGCGACGACGCCAACCGCAGGGGTAGGAGGGCCTTCAGGCCCGACCGTCCCGTCCCTGGTCTCAGGCCGTCGCCAGCCCGGAGCGATCCTCGTCCTGCGCCCGACTCAGCCAGGCGAGAGCCACGGTCATCAGCAGTCCGGCCAGCGCGGCACCGGCGAGCACGGCGAAGTAGGAGCGGTAACCGGTGGATGCACCGAAGCTGTCGACGAACCAGCCCGCCAGCGGATAGGCGAAGACATCGGGGGTATAGCCCACCATCGAGACCAGACCCACGGCCGTCCCGGTGACCACCACCGGCACGCGACTCTCTTCCAGCAGCGCGTAGTAGATGCCGCGCAGTGCGAACACGGCGATGGCCACGGCCGCCACCTGTATCCAGAGCAGCCACAGCCAGTCGGCCTCCCCCGGCATCGTGGCGAGCGCGAGGTAGCCACCGCCAGCAATGAGGAATGCGAGACCCACGGCACGGGTGGGCCTTATCCGGTCTGCCAGAAACCCGGCGGCGATCGCCGACAACGGGCGCAGCCACTCGCGGAAGGCGCCCAGCTGTGCGCCGAAGACCTTGTCCTGTGCGAAGGCCTTCTCGCCGAAGGTGGCGAACTCGAAGGTGCCGACATACAACCAGTAGGCGACGAGGATAATCAGGGCCTGCAGCCACACGGCCGGCATCGCCATGACCAGCTTCAGCTGACCGGCCGGCAGCCGGTCGTTACCGGTACCGGTGAGTGATCCGTGGGCGCTGTCCGCCGGTACGAAGGCCAGCACGAAGAAGCCCGCGACCACCGATGCCGTCGAATACAGCACAATGACCGCAATCAGTCCGTCGGCGACCAGTGCATAACGGGAGAACACCCACGCGGCCAGCGACAGCATGACGGCGCCGACCAGACCGCGGCCGCCGTCGAGGATGCCGAAGGTCTTGCCCTGGTCGTCGCGCCCGCCCCAGAGCCGTGCGGCCTTTATGAGCGCCGCCCAGAAGGTCAGGATGGAGGTTACGCCCCAGAAGGCGTGCAGCGCGAGCAACATCGGATACGGGGGGATGGTGGCCATGTAATAGCCGCCCAGCCCGGTCGCAAACAGGGACACGGAGAGCAGCGTCCGGGTGGCGACCCGGTCCGACAGCCAACCGCCGGCGAAGTAGGCCCCGAACGCCAGAGCGCCGAACATGGCATTCATCACGCCCAGCTGCGTGAAGGTCACATCGAAGACCTCCGCCATGCTGGTCTGGAAGCTCTTCCGCATGTAGGGCAGCAGGTAGATACTGTCCCCGGCCAGGATCAGGCTGGCCATGTAGAGCCATTTCCGACGGCCGCCCGCTGCCATCAGGATCGACCCGCGATCCCGGCGGGCCTGCTAGTCGCCCGCAAAGTTGTAGGTAAACTGGACGCCCGCATTCCTCGGCCGGCCGACCGTCAACTGCGCCGGCCGCTGCCGGTCGGTATCCGCCCCCATCACGATCCGCTCGTCGGTGAGGTTGCGGACGAAGACGCCGAACTCCCAGTTGTCCCGCATCATCCCGGTGTAGAGATTCAGCACCGTGCTGCTGGGCAACTCGATGCGCTCCAGCTGCTCGGTACCCAACTCGTTGAACTGACTGCTCACATAGGAGACGTCGCCGCGCAGATACCAGTCGAGGCCCCTGAGAGCGTTCGCGATCTCGTAACGGAAACCGGCATTGACCGCCCATTCGGGCGCGAACGGTGCCTCGTCGCCGTCCGACGCGATGGGTGGTGCCGACGGGTCGAGATCGCCGTCCACCTCGGACTGGTTGTAGGCGGCAGCGAATGAAAGCCCGAGCCGGTCCGTCGGCTGGGAGACGATCTCGAGCTCCACCCCGCGGCTGACGATATCGACGATGCTGAATTCAACGATCCAGCCGCAGGCGAGGAAGGTCTGCGTCCGGGCATCCTCCCAGTCCATCTGGTAGACGCTGATATTGGCGGTGGTCGTGCCGCCGAACAGGGTGGTCTTCGCGCCCGCCTCGTAATTCCACAGCGAATCGCCGTCGATCGTGGTCGGCACGCCGTCGAAGCCGAGATCGGCGAGTTCGTCGGCACAGAAGACCGGATTGATGAACTGCTGCACGCTGCCGACGCGGAAGCCCTTGGCGGCCTTGGCATACAGCGTCATGTCGTCGGAGGGTCGGTAGGCGAGTTCCACCATCGGGTTGAAGCCGGACTCGGAGGTCTTCTCGTCCAGGCGGTCATTGCTGAACTCTACCCAGCCCTGCCAGCGGATGAACGCCTCCTGCTCGTAGTCGAAGAAACGGCCGCCGGCGGTCAGCTCGTAATCGCCGAACTCGTAGCTGGCCTCGGCGAATGCGGCGAACTGGGTCGTGTCGACGTCGAAGGTGCCGTCGAAATAGGCATTCTCCAGCGGCGAACCGAAGGTGCTGCCGAGGGCGAAGCCGTCGAGTCCGGCGGGCGATGCGATCCAGGCATCCAGGCCGTCCAGGTCGTTGACCTGGTCGAGCTGACGGGAATCGTCCTCGAAGTAGAGGCCGGCCACAAAGTTGAAGGGCCCGGAGAATCGGCTGTTGACGCGCAGCTCCTGGGTGAACTTCTCGTTCCGGGTCTTGTTCTCCAGATCCACCTGCTCGAGGAAGATGGCACCGTCCAGTGTCACCGGGTCGTAGTCGCCCAGCGCGAAAACCGGCTGCCCGGCGGCGCCGAGAGCATTGGCGAGGCCGAGAAGGTTCCTCGTGCGCCGCGTATCGTCCAGCGTGTTGTCCATCTCCCGGTCGAAATACGAGGTGATGGAGGTGAACGAGTAGCGGTCCACCTCCAGGTCGAGCTGCAGCGAGGCCAGCACGAACTCGTCCTCGAACTCGTTGTCCACGAACTTCACGTTCTGGCGCTCGTCCGTGATGATGAGCTGATCGAGGCTCTCGCCCGGCAATGCCAGGTCGTAACCGAAGCCGGTCGTGGTCTCCGCAGGATCGTTGCGGCGCTGCTCCTGGGGCCGGCCGTCGGCGTCCAGGTTCTGGTACATCACCATGGCCTTCGCACTCAGCGAATTCGTGACGTCCCAGAGCCCCGTCAGGCGGCCGCCGAGGATGTTCTCGTCGTTGTAGTCCTCTTCGCCCGTGTAGATATTGTCGATATAGCCGCCATTCGAGACGTTGTAGGCGACGCCGCGCAGCGCAAAGCGGTCATTCACGGGCAGGTTCAGAATCCCGTGTCCGCTGTAGCTGCCGCTGCCGTCCTCGGTGCCGAAACCCGTGACGCTGGCGGTGGCCCGCAGTTCGTCCATCACCGGGTCGTTCGGTATCAGCCGGATCGCGCCCGACATCGAACTCGCGCCGAACAGCGTGCCCTGAGGACCGCGCAGTACCTCGACACGATTCAGGTCGAACAGCGCAGAATCCGGGTTGAAGCCGGAGGTACTGATGGGCGTCTCGTCGAAATACAGAGACACCGTCGAGGGAATATTCGGGTTGGCGTGGTTCAGACGCGCCGCCGAGATCCCGCGCATGGACAGCTGTGCCTGGCCGGTTCCGGAGCTGTTCGCCGAGAGACCGGGCACCTCGCGCATGTAATCGGCAAAGCCGATCGAGACCGTCTCGGCGAGGGCATCGCCGTCGAGCACCTGGATGCTGCCGCCGATGTCCTGGATGGATTCCGTCCCGCGTTTCCTGGCAGTGACGACGATCTCCTCCATGACGACGTCCGCGCCCTGCGCATGAGTGGTGGTGGCGATACCGCAGTTGAGAGAGGCGAGGGACAAGAGGAGACACGCCCCTCTTCGGTGCAGCTTAAGCGTCATTTTTTCTTCCTTGGAGACCCCGGCCGCTGCCGGATCAGGCACTCATGATACGCAAAGCCGTCACGCATATCCCTTAAGGGCGGTCGAGATAGCGGTTTCGGCGGTAATCGATTCGGACATCTTCTGGACAAGACATCATCACTCGACCGGTGAACGCGTGGACCGCCAGTCACCCCGGATGGGGGGCCGATTTGACACGCAGCCCCGGCCGGCGGATAAAGGACGCTCACCCGCCGGACAGGTGATCGCCTTGAACGGTATCTCGGCGCGGCATCGCAGGGCTCCGGGGCCTGCGCCACTCGCAGCGGCAGCATTGCTGCTGGCGACGATGCTCGGGTCCGGCACCGCAGCCCACGCCGAATCGATCCAGCCCGGCTTCTTCTACCATGACCCCTCGGGAATCCGGCTGACCGCGGCCCGCTCGGGCGCCTCCTGTATCGAAGACGGGAATCCGACCGGCGTCTGTGAAAAGGCGCACCGGATCCTGATCACGGGTGAGGAGACCTGCGACTACCCGCCGGACAAGCGCTATCCGTGCACGTGGTTCGGCTATGAGTTCGATTTTCAGGGTGCCACGCCCGGCACGAGCATCGAATGCACGGTCAGTCGCAGCGATCCTCGCGGCCGGCGCACCACCGACGAATACAGCCATCGTCTGGACAAAGCCAGCGGTCACATCTTCAAGGCGGGCTTCCGCACCTATGCGCCGGTCGAGGAACGGGTGATTCTTGCGGAGGTGCACCAGTGCGCTTATCAGGGCGAACTCGTCTCGACCGTCGAATTCCTGATCTACTACGAGCCGGGCACCGGCATCGCCGCCGGCGATGCACCCGGAGATGCCGACCCGTACTTCCCCGAAACCCCGAATGCCTGCTCCGATCCCTACCTCACGGAGCGCACGGCCGAGGGCCTGCTGAATGCCCCGTCCGTGCGCAAGCATGCAGCCTCCGAGCACATCCCGGCTTTCTGGAGCCAGTGCCTGTACGGGGCCACCGGCGGCGGGCGCGGCAGCGTGGGCTTCGTGTTCAAGTTCATGCTGTCGGACATGTTCGACGTCGACAAGCTCGACCGCCGGCAGATCATCTTCCATGCCACCTTCGCACAGGGCAATGCGCCGCTGAAGGAGGTACGCGAGGATCTCGGCGATCTCGCCTTCGTCTTCGAGCAAGGCAACCGCACCACGCTGTTCGTGATCACCGGCATCAAGGGTCCGAAGGACGGCGCCAACCGTTCCACCGAGTTCACGGCGAACTACCATATCGAGCATCCCGATATCGGCCACGAAGACCGCCTGGCCGCGCTGGTCGAGCAGGCGAAGCGGCACCTGCGGGAGTGGGGGGTGGAGTGATTGTCGGGGTCCGGCCGGGCGGGTCGGGGCTGACGGCGGAATCGGCCTGAGGGCGGAGTCGGGCCTGAAGGCCCTCCTACATGATTGATTTAGCGCTTTCTTTTCGCGCAGCTTCTGTTACAGTGCGTCCAGCCTGGCGCACATCGGTCTGCGCCAATCACTCCGCAGCGCACCCCGCGCTCCCGGAGCCACACCCAAAGAATCCAGTCTGGGCCGAACCGTGCACGACTCCGTCGCGCTGCGGGTCAGACGAATCGGAGTAACTATCCATGCTTTTTTCTGAACTCGGCCTTTCGGCCGAATTGCTGAGTGCTGTCGAAAAACAGGGCTACAGCGAGGCGACCCCCATCCAGCGCGAGGCCATACCGCCCATCCTCGCTGGCCAGGACATCCTGGCGAGCGCCCAGACGGGCACCGGCAAGACCGCCGGTTTCACGCTGCCGCTGCTGCAGCGGCTCATGGCATCGCGGCCCGACGGCAAGCGCCGCATCCGTGCCCTGATACTCGTGCCCACCCGGGAACTCGCCGCCCAGGTCAGCGAGAGCGTCAGAAACTATGGCTGCCACCTGCCCACGCGCTCGCTGCAGATCTTCGGCGGCGTCAGCATCCGCCCCCAGATCAAGCGCCTGCGGGACGGCGTGGACATCGTCGTCGCCACGCCCGGCCGGCTGCTCGATCACGTACAGCAGCGCACCATCGACCTCTCGGCCGTCGAGATCCTCGTCCTCGACGAGGCGGACCGCATGCTCGACATGGGATTCATCCGCGACATCCGCAAGATCCTGAAGCTGCTGCCGACGCAGCGGCAGAACCTGCTGTTCTCCGCCACCTTCTCTCCGGAGATCCGCAGTCTCGCCGCGGACTTCCTGAGCTCGCCGGTGGAGATCGCCGTGGCGCCGCGCAATACGACGGCGGACCGGGTCATCCAGCTCGTGCACCCCGTGGACAAGGCGCGCAAACGCGAGCTGCTGTCTCACCGCATCGGCGCGGAGAACTGGCGCCAGGTGCTGGTGTTCACCCGCACCAAACACGGCGCCGACCGGCTGTCGAAGCAGCTGTCGGCCGACGGCCTGGACGCGGCTGCCATCCACGGCAACAAGTCCCAGAATGCGCGCACCAGGGCGCTCGCAGACTTCAAGTCCGGCAGGATCCGGGTGCTGGTGGCCACCGACATCGCGGCCCGCGGCCTCGACATCGACAGCCTGCCCCACGTGGTGAATTACGAGCTGCCCCACGTGCCGGAGGATTACGTGCACCGCATCGGCCGCACGGCCCGCGCCGGCCTGGACGGCCACGCCGTCTCACTCGTCTGCGTGGACGAGGACAGGCTGCTGCGCGACATCGAGCGGCTGCTGAACGTGCGCATCGACAAGGAAGTGATCCCGGGCTACGAGCCGGATCCGCGTATCCGCCCCGAGCCGCTGCAAACGGCGCGCAAGCCGCGACCGCAGCCGCGGCGCAACGGGCCGCGTCGGCAGAACAATCAGTCGCGGGGACGCAAGCGGGCCTAGTAAAGCGCGGGGGCTGATACGCTCCTGCGTCTACTCCCCGGCGAACCCAACCGTAACGGCGAAAGTCACGGCGTAGTCGATCTCGTTGCTCTGGTCCGCGTCCACCGTCCGGAATGTCTGTCCCGCGATCTGGAGCCTCGGCGAGACGACGTAGTCGATGCCGATCCCGACGTTGGTGAAGCTGTGCGCGAGCACGCGGTCGTGCTGCCACCACAGTTCCGTGTCGAAGTCGCTCGGGTCCTGGTAAGTCGGACTGTCGGTGAAGTCACCGGGCAGCCTGAGTCCGTGCGGCGAGTCCTTGCGGACGACGAAGACCCGTCCGAGCAATCGCTGGCCGAAGAAATACCCTGCCGAGCCCGACAGCAGCCAGTGATCGACGTTCACGCCGAGCGGCTCTTCACTGAACACGTGGGCAACGCTGCCGCCGAAGTACCAGTCCGAGAAGTAGGGCTGGTACTCGAGCTGTGCTCCTGCGGTGACTTGCCAGAGGTTCTTGCCGATGATCGCCTTGCCGTAGAAAGGATACTCGTGGGTGGGGACACCGTAGGAGAGGAACGGCGACACGATGGCCGGCCCGATAGCGAACCGGTACTCGACGCCGAGTGTGAAGTCCTGGAAACCGCCGTGGAAGTCGCCGTCGTCCACGAGGGAGCGGTCGGGCGGATCGAAGGTCACGAATTCCGTGAAATCGTGCGGTCTCGTCCCCTGATGGCGTTTGCGAATGTAGGGCACGCTCGCGAACACCGACCAGCGCTCGTTCAGGGCGTAGTCGAGCGAGAACAGCAGTGCGTGGGTATCGGTCTCTCCGACGTCGCCACCGGAGACGAAAAAGGGAGAGTCGTCGTAGAAGTCGCCGGTGCGGATGTACTGGTACTCGACGCGGAAGCTCGCGTCACCATGCTCCTGCTCGCCGGCGCACGCCAGGCCGGCAAGGAGCAGCGCCGCCAGCATGCCGCCCAGAGGCAGCGCGGCGCGTCTTCCGGCACTGTCGGGCAGCATGGGACCGTGCCGGGTTAGCCCCGGTTCCGCTTCACGACCCGATGGATCGCCTTCAGGAAGTCTCTCGTGTCGTCGCGGTCGGCGATCATTACCTTCTCGTAGCCGCTACTCGCACGCGCCGCCTCGTCTTTCGTCATCGCGACGGGGAGAAAGGTCGTACGTGAGAAGGTCGTGCCGATTTCGACGGCTCTGTGCTCGCTGAGCGGCGCGATGACGACGTCGTACTCGTAGGCCTGGAGCTCGGTATCCAGCGCAATCGCGTCGTCGATGAACCGAACCTCGTGACCGGATGCCGCGAGTTGCTCTGCGAGTTGCCGGGCCTGCGGTTGGTTGCCGTAGATGAGGACGCTGCCCGGCAGTGGCGCAGTATAACCACGATAAGCGACACCTTTACCCACCCGGTGCAGGCTGTCGCCGCAGGCCGAAACCGGAGGCGAGGCCACGATGGCGAATAAAGTGATCAGCACCGTCGACAGGATGACTTTCATCGGTATCCCTCCCCGCAGCGGGATCTTCGTCCGATCAGATATAGCAGAGCGATCGGCGGGGGGCAATTCCGGGCGACGGTAACTCATTGAATTATGGTCGGTAGCGTTGAGAAACCATCACTCAGAGTTCAACTCCCAGCTCGTCGAGGGCATGGTTCACCCGCCGGCGTGCGGCAGCCAGTCGCGCATCCACCTCGCCGAGCACGGCCTGGTAGCGCGGTTCGTCCCGGTAGCGCCTGAAACAGGGCGAGTCGCGCAGGAGATAGAGCCAGGGCAAATTCGTGCTCCCGGCGACCCTCTCCAGCCGTTCCAGTGCCTCGGCCTCACGATCGAGTATCGTGAGCATGCACGCCTGGTAGAGATGACCCCACCAGATGTCGCTGTCGAGGTGTGCCTCGCCCAGCCACCAGTTTGCGATCTCGCGTGCCCGATTGACGCGCCCCGTCTCGTACAAAGCCTGGGCGAGCGTCACCCAGGCCTCGATATCGATGAACTGTCGGGGTGGACGCGAAATCGGACTCTCCAGTCCGAGGCTGTCGAATATCCGCAGGGCATCCGTCGCCCGGCCGGTCGCGGTGTAGGCAAAAGCCAGCAGATATCGGAGATAGACATCGTCCGGTTCGTCGATCATGAGGAACTCGGCCTCGTCGATGAACTCCTCGTAACGACGCATCTTCACGAGCAGGCCGATACTCGGCTCCGGCTCCAGTCGGAGCGCGGTCTCATGGTCCCCGATATCCACGAACACTTCGGCGAGCGCCGCCGTATGCAGACCGTCGTCGGGCTCCTTGTCCCGCGCTCGCAATATCCACACGACACTCTCTTCCGGCTGGCCCAGCAGGTCGTACAACCGGGCTATCACGCGAAAGGACCCGGCGCTGTCGAACAGCTCCCGGATGCGTTCGATGAGGTCTTCGGTCTCCGACGTGCGGGAAACCACGGCAAGGAAGAAACCCAGGTCCGCGTAACGTGACAGGTTCAGCGGATCGAGCTGCAGTGCCCGACGCAGGAAATGCAACGGCTCCGCGCTGTCGATGCGAATCCAGTGCCAGTAGGCATAGGAGCTCAGTGCATCGACGTTGTTCGGGTTCAGTTCGATCGCACGCTTCCAGGCCGCGCCGGCGCCCGGCATGTTGCGGGCCCAGTAATAACGTCCGAGGGTCTCCTGTACCTCCGAGCGGTTCGGCGCAAGCGCCAGTGCGCGGAACACCGAGGGTTCGGCGCCGTCGATATCCCCGCCGTAGAGCCGGGCGCGCGCGAGACGACTGTGGGCGATGGCCGAGTCCGGATCCGCTTCCACCGCCTGCCGGTACAGCTCGATCGCCTGCTGCAGCCGGTAACGATCGACCTCCGGCGACTCCCGCACCTCGCGCTCGTAGTGCCGCGCCAGCAACAGCAGCTCGCTGACCGATACGTCGCGCTCCGGCGGGGAAATCGATGCAGGCTGCAGATCGGGCACCATGACCTGTGCCACCGCGTGGGAGATGACCTGCTGCGCCATGGCGAGCTCCTGCAGGTCCAGGTCGTAGCGCTCCGACCAGACCTGTGTCGCATCCGAGGTATCCACCAGCTGGACCGCGATCCGCAAGCGGCCACTGCTGCGTCTGACGCTCCCCTCGAGCACGTAGGCGACGCCGAGCGAATCGCGCACCATACGGATGTCCGCAGACCGCTCGGCCATGGCAAAAGAGGACGTCCGCGCGATGACGCGAATATCCGGATAACGGGCCAGCGCATTCAGGATGTCTTCCGACAGGCCCTCTCCGAGATAGCCTTGATCGCCGGCGGCACTGCGATCGACGAACGGCAGCACGGCGATGGAGTTCTCCATCAACTCCGCCTCGCGACCGCCCTCATTGGTCAGCCACCAATAGAACAGTGGCCCGGCAAGTACCACGGCCAATGCCAACAACCCGGCCCGTCGGCCGGATGATCGGGCAGCGGCGGCGTCCCGATCTACGACCTCGTCCTGCTCCGCCAGCTTCGCAGTGAAGCGGTAGCCGCGGCGGGGTGCGGTGCGAACAATCCTGCGATCGGCGTCGCCCAGCGCCTTGCGGATGTCGATCACGCACTGAGCGAGGGAGTCGTCGGTGACCGCCCGCTCTCCCCAGACCTGCTCGTAGAGTTCCCGCTTCGTGACCACGCGATGCCGGTTCGCGACCAACAGGACCAGCACCTCGAACGATTGCGGACGCAGCGGGATCACTCCCGATTCATCGGACAGCTCGCCCCGCTCCGTATCCAGCGTATAGCGGCCGAAGCGGTACACGCCCTGCGCCAGTTCGGTCTTCGGCATCGCACCCCCCGTCTGGTCCCCATCCTAACCGCTCCGTCCGCCGCGGCGGGAGCGGTCTGACCGCCAGGCGCACCGGCTCCACCGTGCGCGATCCATAATCTGACATTTTGTCCGGAACTCGACCTATTTTCGTGAAATTTAGTGGATCTTTCGTGATTACCGGCCGCGCGACGACTAGCTTTCCATAGTTCGTAGCAACGCGAATGGAGGATTCGTCATGACTCGGAATTCACTGTCCATACTCACCCTTGCAGCGGTCCTGACGCTCGGTTTCGGCCAGGTCGCCAGCGCCGATGCCGGGCGGTCGTCTTCGCCCGTGTTCTGGATGTGGGAGTTCCCGCCGGCCGCGACGGCCGTGGGAACGAGTTCACTCTTGCGTACACGGAACGGTCTGAACGCCCGATTCCAGACCACGGGGCTGCCCGCCGGCCATGCGGTCACCCTCTGGATCATGTTCTTCAACAATCCGCGCGCCTGCCGGCCGGCCGGTGCGCCGTGCGCGGCGAACCCCGACAACATCAATCCATCCACCGGCTTTGATTTCCACTACGTGGGCGGCCATATCGTGAATGCCAACAAGACCACCATCGCCGGTCATCTGTCTGTGGGTGAGCTGAGCACCTCCGGCTGGGCGGAACTCGCCGGGACCGGTGCGCTGACGCCGCTGCCGACGCCGCTTACGAACCCACTGGGCGCCGAGGTCATACTCGCCATCCACAGCCATGGTCCGGCCGCAACCGGTCAGCTGCTGAAGGAGCAGACCAGTTCCTACCTCGGTGGCTGCATCCTGCCCTTCCTGGGCGATCCCATGTCGGGCTTCGCGCTCGGTCCCGGCGACGTCCCGGCCATTTCCGGCGAATGCTCGACGATTCAGCAGTCGCTGCACCTGCCCTGAGGGAGGCAATCTGAGCGCCACGTCAGCCACCCCTGCGGAAGGACAAGGACGTCCTGCCGAGCGCTGGCTCCCCGGAGGCCGCGACAAGGAGGCCAGGCAATGTCTCATCGAAAAGCCATCAGTTCAGTCGTCATCCCGCTGCTCCTGCTGGT
The DNA here is from genome assembly GCF_040706615.1 of Lentisalinibacter sediminis. Taxonomy (NCBI): domain Bacteria; kingdom Pseudomonadati; phylum Pseudomonadota; class Gammaproteobacteria; order Woeseiales; family Woeseiaceae; genus Lentisalinibacter; species Lentisalinibacter sediminis. Next base: position 21,382 of record NZ_JAPDRF010000006.1, read on the forward strand.
CCCCCACTGGGCCGGCGCACTCGAGTTCGTCGATCAGCGTCACCCCGACCCGGCAAAAGTCGAACTCGGCCGCCAGCTGTTCTTCGACAAGATCCTTAGCGGCAACCGCAACATCTCCTGCGCGACCTGCCACCACCCTCTGGCCGACACCGGTGACGGGCTGTCGCTGCCGATCGGCGAAGGCGGCACAGGTCTCGGCGTAACCCGCAATGCAGGCCTCGGCGCGGATGCTGTGCACGAGCGCGTGCCGCGGAACGCCCCGCCGGTCTTCGCGCTCGGCAGCACGGCCGTGACGAGGATATTCCACGACGGGCGCATCGAGGTGAATGCCGACTTCCCGAGCGGCTTTTTCACGCCGGCGGGCTTCGATCTGCCGCCGACACTCGATAACATCCTTGCCGCCCAGGCCATGTTCCCGGTGACCAGCGCCGACGAGATGGCAGGCCAGCCCGGGGAGAATGCGATCGCCGATCTCGCCGCGACCGGAGACCTGCGCGGCATCTGGCGACGGCTCGCAGGACGCCTGGCGGACGTCCCCGGTTACGCCCGGCAGTTCGGCAATGTCTACGGTATCGCCCCCGCCGAAATCACGTTCGCCCATGCGGCGAACGCTATCGCGGCGTTCGAGATCGACGCCTGGCGTGCCGACGATACCGCCTACGACCGTTACCTCGCCGGCAACAGCCAGGCGCTGAACAAAGCGCAGAGGCGCGGCATGAAACTGTTCTTCGGCAAGGCCGGCTGCTCGGGGTGCCACAGTGGGGAACTCTTCAGCGACATGGGATTCCATGCCATCGCCATGCCGCAGATCGGTCCAGGCAAGGGCGACGGCCCGGGCGGTTACGAGGACTGGGGCCGCTACCGGGTGACGGGACGGATGGAGGACAAGTTTCGCTTTCGCACTCCGCCACTGCGCAACGTGGCGCTGACGGCACCCTATGGTCACGCCGGCGCCTACGACACGCTGGAGGCCGTAATACGCCACCATCTCGATCCGCTGACATCCCTCGATGCTTACGACTGCCGGTCGGAGCCGACGCTGCCGGAGCGGCCGGACCTCTCGGCGACCGACTGTCTCGCGCTGGAGGATCCGGCGGCGCGGCGTGCCATCGCCGGCGCCAACGAACTACAGCCGATATCACTGGACGGTCAGGATGTGGCCGAGCTCGCCGCCTTCCTGCACGCTCTGACCGACGCCGGCTCCCTGGATCTGCGCCGCGACGCTCCGATGCGAGTGCCGAGCGGTCTGCCGCTCGCCGAATAACCGGACCGTAGGAGGGCCTTCAGGCCCGATTCTCTGATGTATCGGGGCTAAACCCCTTCTACAATTCTGCTGGCGCTGTGCGATCATTCTCGCCCATGTCCAACCTCGCCCTGCAGACACTCCGCGACGTCTTCGGCTACCAGCAATTCCGCGGCGATCAGGCCGCGGTCATCGAGGCGGCGCTGGCCGGCCGCGATGCACTGGTGCTCATGCCCACCGGCGGCGGCAAGTCGCTCTGCTATCAGATCCCGGCGCTGGTGCGCGGCGGCGTCGGCCTCGTCGTCTCGCCGCTGATCGCGCTCATGCAGGACCAGGTGCGGGCGCTGCACGAGCTCGGCATCGAGGCGGCGTTCCTGAACTCGAGCCTGAGCCGGGAGGAGCAGAGCGACGTCATCGCCCGCCTGAAAGCCGGCGAGATCCAGCTGCTCTACGTCGCGCCCGAGCGTCTGGTGCAGTCCCACACCCGGGCGCTGCTCGCCGAAGTGCCGCTGTCGGTCATCGCCATCGACGAGGCCCATTGCGTCTCCCAGTGGGGCCATGACTTCCGCTCCGACTACCTGGCGCTGGATACCCTCGGCGAACTCTTCCCGGGCGTGCCGCGGCTGGCGCTCACCGCCACGGCCACGCCGATCGTGCGCGAGGAGATCGTCGAGCGCCTCGCACTGAACGAGCCCGCCATCTTCGTCAGCCCGTTCGACCGCCCGAACATCCGCTACCTGGTGCAGCCGAAGTCGGACACCCGCCGCCAGCTCACCCAGTTCCTGCAGGGCCACGCCGGCGAGGCAGGCATCGTCTACTGCCTGTCGCGGAAGAAGACGGAGAGCATTGCGGAGGCGCTGCAGCGCGAGGGCCACAACGCCCTGCCCTACCATGCCGGCCTGTCCGCCGAGATGCGCGCGGACCACCAGCACCGCTTCCTTACCGAGGAGTCCGTGATCGTCGTAGCGACCATCGCCTTCGGCATGGGCATCGACCGGCCGGACGTGCGCTTCGTCGCGCACCTCGATCTGCCGAAGAGCATCGAGTCCTACTACCAGGAGACCGGCCGTGCCGGGCGCGACGGCGAGCCGGCCGACGCCTGGATGATCTACGGCCTGCAGGACGTCGTGCGCCTGCGTCAGATGGTGGACGACTCGGAGGCGGACGAGGAGCGCAAGCGCCACGACCGGCAGAAGCTGGACGCGCTGCTCGGCTGGTGCGAGGTCACCGAGTGCCGGCGCCGGCCGCTGCTGGCCTACTTCGGCGACGAGCTGACGGAAGACTGCGGCAACTGCGACAACTGCCTGAACCCGCCGGCCACCTGGGACGGCACCGAGGCGGCGCAGAAGCTGCTCTCCGCCGTCTACCGCACCGGCCAGCGCTTCGGCGCCGCCCACGTGGTGGACGTGCTGCTCGGCAAGACCACCGACAAAACCACCCAGCATCGCCACGACCGGCTCTCCGTCTACGGCATCGGCACGGAGCTGGCCGGCCCTGCCTGGCGCTCGGTGGTGCGCCAGCTCATCGTGCAGGGCTACCTGAAATCCGACCAGAGCCGCTACGGCGCGCTGGTGCTCACCGACCGGAGCCGGCCGCTGCTGCGCGGCGAGATCGAGCTCCGGCTGCGCGAGGACCGTAAGCTCAAGACGGAGAAGAAGCCGCGCCGGGATGCCGCCGCCGACCTGGCACCGGCGGACCAGTCGCTGTTCGAGGCGCTCAGGAAGCGCCGCAAGGCACTGGCGGATCAGCTCGACCTGCCGCCCTACGTCATCTTCCATGACGCCACGCTGCAGCAGATGGCCGAACACCGGCCGAAATCGGAAGCCGAACTGCTCAGCATCAACGGCGTGGGCGAGGCGAAGCTGGAGCGCTACGGCGAGGCATTCCTGGAGATCATTGCCGCGGAAGGGGCGGCGGAAGGAGCCGCGGACAAGGGGTCGGACGAGACTGCGGACCCGGCTGCCCGCATCTCCGCGGGCGCCGGGACGCGGTGACCGCCGACGCCGCTTCCACGCTGCAGCGCTCCTCCGGCGCCGCGCGGGTCTCGTTCAGATGCCGTGCCTCCGGCACCTGTCTCGACGAGCTCTACCAGCAGGGATGCTCGAAAGTCCGCTTCCCCAGCAAGCACGACGGCAGCCCCGAAGCCGTGCTGCTGAACACCGCGGGCGGTCTCGCCGACGGCGACGTCCTGAACACCGACATCCACTGGCGCGACGGCGCGCGGGCGACGGTGACCAGCCAGGCGGCGGAGCGCGTCTATCGCGCGGCGGGCGAAGGCTCGGCCCGGGTGACGACCCGGCTCCGCGTCGAGGCGCAGGCGGTCGCCTGCTGGCTGCCCCAGGAGACGATTGTTTTCGACGGCGCCCGGCTCGCCCGTTCGCTCGAGATCGAGTTGGCGCCGGATGCCCGCCTGCTGGCGCTCGAGAGCACCGTGTTCGGCCGCCGCGCCATGGGCGAGACCGTGAGCCGCGGCCGGGTCTCGGACCGCTGGCGCGTGCGGATCGGCGGCCGCCTGGCCTTCGCCGATCATTTCCTGCTGGATGACACGCTCACCGGCCCCATCGACGCGAGTCTCGGCCAGGGGCCGGTGGCCAATGGCGCGCACTGTCTCGCGACGCTGGTGGCGGTCGCGCCGGACTGTGACCGCATCGTTCCGGCGGCCCGGGAAACGCAGTTCGAGTCGTCATCCGAATCACCGGTGAAAAAACGTGCCGATGTCGGCGCAACGCTCCTCGACGGGCTCGCGGTCCTCCGCGTCGTGGCCGCGGACGGCGCCGCGATGCGCGCCGTCCTCACCCGCCTCGTCACGCTGGCCGGCGAGACCTCTGGTATAACATTGCCACGCGTGTGGCACTGCTGAGCACAGGGACCGGTATGCATCTCACCCCCAGGGAAAAAGACAAGCTGCTGATATCGCTGGCCGCGATGGTCGCGCGCAACCGCCTGGAACGGGGCGTGAAGCTGAATCACCCGGAGGCCGTCGCCCTCATCTCCGACTTCGTCGTCGAGGGAGCCCGGGAGGGCAAGTCCGTGGCCATGCTGATGGCCGAAGGCGCGAAGGTGCTGACCCGCGAGCAGGTCATGGAGGGCATCCCGGAGATGATCCACGACGTGCAGGTGGAGGCCACCTTCCCGGACGGCACGAAGCTGGTCACGGTCCACGAACCCATCCGCTAACCCCGAGCAAGGAGGCCACAATGATCCCCGGCGAAGTCTTCCCCGCCGACGGCGAGATCGAGATCAACGCGGGCGCCGAGACGGTCACCGTCACCGTGGCCAACACCGGCGACCGGCCCATCCAGGTGGGCTCGCACTATCACTTTTTCGAGACCAACGGCGCGCTCGACTTCGACCGCGAGGCGGCCCGCGGCCGGCGCCTCGACATCGCCGCCGGCACGGCGGTGCGCTTCGAGCCGGGCCAGAGCCGGGACGTCACCCTGGTGCCGATCGCAGGCGACCGCAGGGTCTACGGCTTCAACCAGAAGATCATGGGAGACCTCTGATGGCGAGCATCCCGCGCGCAGCCTACGCCGCCATGTACGGCCCCACCACCGGCGACCGGGTGCACCTGGCCGACACCGACCTGATCGTGGAGGTGGAATCCGACCGCACCGTCTACGGCGAGGAGGTGAAGTTCGGCGGCGGCAAGGTCATCCGCGACGGCATGGGCCAGTCCCAGCACGGCCGCGCCGACGGCGCCGTCGACACCGTGATTACCAACGCGCTGATCGTCGACGTCACCGGCATCTACAAGGCCGACGTGGGGCTCCGCGACGGGCGCATCGCGAAGATCGGCAAGGCCGGCAACCCGGACACCCAGCCCGGCGTCGACATCGTGGTGGGCCCGACCACCGAGGCCATCGCGGGCGAGGGCAAGATCCTGACCGCCGGCGCCTTCGACGCCCACATCCATTTCATCTGCCCGCAGCAGATCGAGGAGGCGCTCACGTCCGGCGTCACCACGATGCTGGGCGGCGGCACCGGCCCGGCCACCGGCACCAATGCCACCACCTGCACGCCGGGCGCCTGGCACATCGGCCGCATGCTGCAGGCCGCCGACGCCTTCCCCATGAACCTCGCCTTCGCCGGCAAGGGCAACGCCTCGCTGCCCGCCGCGCTGGAGGAGCAGGTGCTCGGCGGCGCCTGCGCGCTGAAGCTGCACGAGGACTGGGGCACCACGCCCGCGGCCATCGACTGCTGCCTGTCCGTGGCCGACGACTACGACGTGCAGGTCATGATCCACACCGACACGCTGAACGAGAGCGGCTTCGTGGAGGACACGATAGCGGCGTTCAAGGGCCGCACCATCCACGCCTTCCACACCGAGGGCGCCGGCGGCGGTCATGCGCCGGACATCATCCGGGTGTGCGGCCAGCCGAACGTGCTGCCCTCCTCCACCAACCCCACGCGGCCCTACACGGTGAACACCATCGACGAGCACCTGGACATGCTCATGGTGTGCCATCACCTCGACCCGTCCATCCCGGAGGACATCGCCTTCGCCGAGAGCCGCATCCGCCGCGAGACCATCGCCGCCGAGGACATCCTGCATGACCTGGGCGCGTTCTCCATCATCGCCTCGGACAGCCAGGCCATGGGCCGGGTGGGCGAGGTGCTGATCCGCACCTGGCAGACCGCCGACAAGATGAAGAAGCAGCGCGGCCGCCTGCCCGGGGAGCGGGGCGACAACGACAACCTGCGCGTGCGCCGCTACATCGCCAAGTTCACCATCAACCCGGCCATCGCCCATGGCATCGGCGACTACGTGGGCTCCGTGGAGGAAGGCAAGCTCGCCGACCTGGTGCTGTGGTCGCCCGCCTTCTTCGGCGTGAAGCCCGACCTGGTCATCAAGATGGGCAGCATTGCCGCCGCGCCCATGGGCGACCCGAACGCCTCCATCCCCACGCCCCAGCCGGTGCACTACCGGCCCATGTTCGCGAGCTACGGCCGCGCCATGCACGAGAGCGCGGTGACCTTCGTCTCCCAGGCCGCCCAGGACGCCGGCATCCGCGAGACTCTGGGGCTGGCGAAGCAGACGCTGGCGGTGCGCAACACCCGCGGCGGGATAAGCAAGAAGGACATGCGGCTGAACGACTACTGCCCGGCCATCGAGGTGGACCCGGAGACCTACGAGGTGCGTGCCGACGGCGAGCTGCTCACCTGCGAACCGGCCACGGAACTGCCGATGGCCCAGCGCTACTTCCTGTACTGACCCCGGTGCCGGCAATGACCCTGCCGCGGGCACAACGCGTCATCGCCGATCCGCCGGCGGACGCCGACGTGGTGGAGCTCGACTACGACGCCCGCCACCGCCGCCGCATCGCCATGCGCACCGAATCCGGGCGGGAGTTCCTGCTGGACCTGCCAAAGGCGGTCGCATTGGCGGACGGCGACGGCCTCGCGCTCAGCGACGGCACGTCGGTGCGGGTGCGCGCGAAACCCGAACGGGTCATCGACGTCCGAGCGGCATCGCCCGAGCAGCTGCTGCGCATCGCCTGGCACCTGGGCAACCGGCACCTGCCAACGCAGATCCTGGGCGAGACAATCCGCATCCGCTACGACCACGTCATCCTGGACATGCTCGCGGGCCTGGGCGCCGACACCCGCACGACGGAGGCGCCGTTCCACCCCGAGGGCGGCGCCTATGCGGGTCATTCGCATCATGACTGACGCCCTCTTCCGCCTGATGTCCTGGCTCTCGCCCGCCTACCCGGTGGGCGCGTACGCGTTCTCCCACGGCCTCGAATACGCCGTCGACGCCGGCCTGGTGCGGGATCGGGACGACTCCCGCGACTGGATCGGCACCGTCATGTCGGTGGGCAACGGCTACGCGGACCTCGTGTTCGTCGGCGCCGCCTGGGACATCGACGCCGGCCGGCCGGCCGCGCTAAGCGAACTGCGCGAACTCAACGACCTGGCACTCGCCTTCCAGGGCACCGCCGAACTGCGCCTGGAGAGCACGGCCCAGGGACGCGCGTTCGCCAGCGTCACGGCGGACGCCTGGCCCTGCGCGGCCACCACCGCGCTGGCGCAACTGCCCCGGGACGAAATCGTCCACGCCATCGCCGTGGGCGCGGTCGCGCGGAGCCACGGCATCGGCCGGACGGAGACCGTCACCGCCTACGCCCATGCCTACGCCGCGAACCTGGTCTCGGCCGCCGTGCGCCTGATTCCGCTGGGCCAGACCGACGGCCAGCGCGTCACCGCCGAGCTGATGCCCGTCTGTCTCGCGGCAGTCGAACGGGCCGCGGCCACGCCGGTGGACGACGTCTCCTCGTCGACGCCAATGGTCGACGTCGCCTCCATGAAACACGAAGTCCAGTACACGAGGTTATTCCGGTCATGAGCGATAGGATCATGAGCAATAGCGGACCACTGCGCGTAGGCATCGGCGGGCCGGTGGGCTCGGGCAAGACGGCGCTCACCGAGGCGCTCTGCCGCAGCATGGCCGGCGACTATTCCGTGGCCGTCGTCACCAACGACATCTACACCCGCGAAGACGCCGAATTCCTGACCCGGGCCGAGGTGCTGCCGGCCGAGCGCATCATGGGCGTGGAGACCGGCGGCTGCCCGCACACCGCCATCCGCGAGGACGCCTCCATGAACCTGGCGGCCGTCGCCGACATGAGCCGGCGCTTCACGGATCTCGACCTCGTCATCATCGAATCCGGCGGCGACAACCTGGCCGCGACCTTCTCGCCGGAACTCGCGGATATCACCATCTACGTGATCGACGTCTCCGCCGGCGACAAGATCCCGCGCAAGGGCGGCCCGGGCATCACCCGCTCGGACCTCCTGGTCATCAACAAGATCGATCTCGCCCCGCTGGTGGGCGCCGACCTCGACGTCATGGACCGCGACGCCCGCCGCATGCGCGGCGAGCGGCCGTTCCTGTTCACCAACATGAAGGACGGCACCAACGTGGCCGAGGTGCGCGCGTTCATCGAGCGGGCGGGGGGACTGCGCACCCCCTGAACCTACGGCGTGGCGCTCCCGGAGGCCTTCGCCTCTTCGTCACCATCCACCGCATACAGGGTCAGGTCGTCGAAGTAGACGCCCTGCGTCCTGTCCGAGCCGGAATAATCGACGTAGAGCGTGAAGGCCTGCACCGTGGCCGTGCCCGCAGGCGCGGTCACGACACCGGTATCCAGGAAGATCCACTCGCCCACGGCTGACTGGTTGTTGATCTGGTTCGACGCCTTCGCCTTCGTGTCGGCGTCGGCCGTCTCGACCGTTCCCAGGTCTTCGCCCCCGGCGTCGAAGAAAGACAGCTGGAGGATGCCGAAAGCCGGCGTCCCGATCAGCGGCCTGGCTGTCAGGCCGTATCCGGTCAGGCGCCACTGGGAGCCGGGATCGGCCGGGAACTCCTGGAAGGCACCGGAAGCGTTGCCGAGGAAGAACGGGTTATACGGCACGGTCCGGCTGAAGCCGCCGTTGAACAGCGACTGACTGCCGCTGCGTGCGTGGTTCTTCGAGAACATGCTGATCTCGAACAGGTCCCAGCCGCCCTCGTCCGCCGGCAGCTTGCGTTCGAAGCTCGCGTCTTTCAGAAGGCCGCCGTCATCGGGCTGCGCCGCGGCAGGGACGCAGACCAGCAGGGCGGTCACAAGCACGAGGCAGACGGCGTTGTTGACGTTGTTCATGTAAGACTCCCGCAGCTGCGCCTACGATAAGCCTTTTCGGGTCTCGACGTCGATTGTGGAATGTGCCGTCGCCCACCCGGCCGCGCAAGAAAGCGCTCAGGACTCGTCAGCGTCCTCCGGTTCGGACTCGACCGCGTAATCGCCCGCGTGCTGTCGCAGTTCGTGTACGATCCCGGTCACGCCGGAGGTCGACATCTGCCGGTTGAGCGTATCGTCGAGGTCGTATTCGTCGAGCGGGCTGGTATCTTCGTGGTCTTTCACGGCTCGGCCCTCCCATTGCGGTTCGAACCATGAGATTTGTACGGCAGAAGCTGCGCTCACGCCAAGAACTGCATCACAACCCGAGCGAACCCACAGACCCGGACCAGGGAGAGACACGATGATGAAAGCCGCCGGCAGCCTGGGCGCAGACCCGATCACCGCCCGGCTGAAGTTCCTGGCCGATCTCGACGGGCCGCTCGCCTACGTGCCCTCGAAGGGCGGCGGCGACAGCACCGAACACCTCGGCAACTTCACCACCCGGGAGGTCGCCGTCCACGACGGCCGGTCGCATCTGCCCGACACCCGTCTCGACGCCGAGGGCTTCACCCTGGTCACCCGGCCGACGGCCGTTTCCGATTTCCATGACGACGAGCAGATCGAGGCGGTGCATCACGAAGAGGTCAGGGCCCTGGTGACCCGGCTAACCGGCGCGAAGCGGGTCGAGATCTTCGACGACACCCGGCGTGCGTCGTCGCTCGAGCGCCAGCGCGAGCACAAGATCCGCGACCCGGCGGCCATCGTGCACAACGACTACACCGCGCGCTCCGGGGTGAAGCGGCTGCGCGACCACTTCGCCGACGCGCCGGAGGAAGCCGAACGCCTGCTCGCGCGGCGCTTCGCCATCATCAACGTCTGGCGCTCGACCGCCGGACCCGTGCTGAATCATCCGCTGGTGATGGCCGATGCGACCACCGTCCGGGAGGAAGACCTCGTCGCCGTGGAGCGGCGCGGCGAGGACCGCATCGGCGAACTGCAGGTGGCGCTGCATCACCCGGAGCAGCGCTGGTACCACTACCCGCGCATGCAGCCGGACGAGGCGCTGGTCTTCAAGACCTTCGACTCAGCGACCGACGGGCGCACCCGGTTCACGCTGCATTCCTCGTTCGACGATCCGGGCGCGCCCGCCGACGCGCCGCCGCGGGAGAGTATCGAGTCGCGGTGTCTGGTGTTCTTCTGAGCTCGATCGCGCGTAGGAGGGGCTGGTAGGAGGGGCTGGTAGGAGGGGCTGGTAGGAGGGGCTTTAGCCCCGATTCAATACAAAATCGGGCCTGAAGGCCCTCCTACATGGGGGGTAGCGCGGTCGCCAGGAACTCCCGCAACCCGTCCAGGTAGCGCTCTTCGCTCAGCACGTGGGCGCCGTTGTGGGGGCCGGACAGTTCCAGGAACCGGCGCGGCTCGCCGGCCGACTCGTAGATGGCGCGGCCGTGGTGGAAGGGCACGATGTCGTCTTCCCGGCTGTGGATCACCAGCACCGGACAATCGGCTGCGGCTACGTATTCCGCTGTCGGGTAGCGGAAGCGGCTCAGCCAGCGCACCGGCAGGAACCAGTAGAGCTCGCCGGCCAGTGCCGGCAGCGACGAGAAGCTCGACTCCACGATGAGCGCGCCCGCCTCCCGGTTCGCCGCGAGCCAGGCACCCACCGCGCCGCCTACCGAACGCCCGAACACCACCATGCGCGACGGCGCCACGCCGCGCTCCTCCGTGAGGTACTGCCAGGCCGCCTCCGCGTCCCGGTACGTGCCCCGCTCCGACGGGCTGCCCTCGCTCTGCCCGTAACCCCGGTAGTCGATGATCAGCACGTCCAGCCCGAGCCCGTGGAACTGGCTGATGGACTCCAGCCGGTGGGAGATGTTGCCGGCGTTGCCGTGGAAGAAAAGGAGCGTGCCGCGGGCGCTGTCGGCCGCCGGGACGAACCAGCCGTGCAGCTTCACGCCGTCGTCAGCGGTGAGTTGCACGTCCTCGTACGCGAGCCCGATATCCGCCGGCGTGGCATCGAGTTCGCGTCCCGGCAGATTGGGCAGGTAGAGCAGACGTCCCTGCATGGCGTAGACCAGGCCGACGAAGAGGAGGTAGAAGCCGAGGAGGATGGAGAGAAGTTTCAGCATCGAACGAGGTGTTGGCGCATCCACGGCAGCAGGCGCGCGAAATCACATTCGCCCTGTTCGAGCAGCCCGATGAGAAATCCGTGGGCGCTGTCCGCTTCCACCCGGAGCTTCCAGCCGTTCAGGCGCAGGAAGACGTCGGTGGCGAAGAAGGCCACGCGCTTGTTGCCGTCCACGAAGGGATGGTTCATCAGCAGCGACTCGAACAGCGCCGTCGCCATCTCCGCCAGGTCGTCGTAGTAACCGGTGCGCGGGCGAAACAGGGCACTCTCGAGCAGGCCCTGATCGCGCACGCCCGGCGGGCCGCCGAATTCGCGGATCAGGGACTCGTGGACCGCCAGCACCTCATCGGCCGTGAGGAACAGGACCCGGCTGCTAGCGGGCAAGAAGCTCCCCGAGCCGGCGGTTCTCGTCGATGGAATCGTCGAGGTGTTTCAGTACGTCGGGACGCACCCGCCGGCGCTGCAGGTACTCGCTGATGGCCTCGGTCAGCAGGCCGGAGACACTCTGGTGCGACTCATCTGCCATAGCGCGGAGTTCCGCCCAGACTTTCTCGTCGACCTTGGAACTGACTTTGATGGCTGCCATGAAAAGAATGCTAGCCTGACGTGTCATGACTCGTCAAGACACGTAGGAGGGGCTTTAGCCCCGATTCATGATCGGGCCTGAAGGCCCTCCTTCGCCCGATCAGACCTTTTGTTCGCAGGCGATGAACTGCGCGCCCGCCGGATCCGCCAGCACGGCGTAGCTGAAACCACCGAAGCCCTTCGGGCCGGCGACCACCCTGCCGCCGTTCGCCTCGGCCGCCGCGATGGCCTTCTCCAGCGAGGGCACCGTGAAGTACAGCAGCCACACCGGCGGCAGATCGGCGTTGCCACCGCGGGCGTGGCAGACGCCGCCGGCCACCTCGCCTTCCGCGTCCAGCATGTTGTAGTCGTCGTAGCCGCCCATGTCGACGGGCTGCGAGGTCCAGCCGAGCACGGCCTCGTAGAACGGCCGGGCGCCGGCGGCGTCGGGGATGGCCAGATCCCGCCACGCTTCGCGGCCGGCCACGGGGCCGAGCTTCGTGTACCGGCCCGTGAATACCGTCATCGGCTCGCCGCCGGGCGGCGTCACCGTCATGACGTTCGTCATGGTCTTGCCGTCGCCGAAGTCCTCGGTGATGGTGTGGCGGGCACCGTCGTCGTCGCTGCGGCTGACTTCCAGTACCGGCCCGTTGAACCGGCCGCGGAAGATCTGCGGTTCACCCTCGGACGGCACCCAGGTCATCACGGCCTCGCCGTCGGCCGTGAGACGAATCACGGTATGGCAGCGCATGGTGGTCTCGCCGTCGCGGCTCTGCGTGTAGCTGCCCGCGAGTGCCGTATCGCCGAGAGTCCTTTCGTTGTTCAGCTTGCCGGTGAACGCCATCGGCTCCGCCGATGGGTCCACCACTATCTCCTCCTCACCCTGCCAGCGCCCGTCGGCCAGCCCCAGCAGGAACGCCACCGGATCATTCTTCTCGTTCATCGGTACTCTCTCCCTCGCCAGGCAACACGATGTCCGTATTCTCCGCCGCGGACGCGGCCGCTGCTTGACAGATATTAAGCGGCGGCGGTCACGGGCAACACACAGTCCATGTCCCAGTAGCGCATCCCGTGCCGGCGCGGATCATTGTAGTAGACCTCCATCGCGGGACCATTGCCCTGGCGCCAGGCGCTGGCCGGCGAAGATCTGGTGGAGCCGCACGGGGGAGACGTTGGCGTCCACGGCGGCGGATTCCAGAGTCAGCCTCGTGGCCGGGGCGGCGCGGACCTGCCGGCGGACGGACTCGACGATCTGCAGGTAGCGCATCGATACGGTTGCTGGTCGGCGTCGGGGTCTGCGTATGATAGCGCGACGACGAGGGTCGGGGACGGGGGCGGTCGGGCCTGAAGGCCCTCCTACAGTGTTGTCAGGCGGTCTACGATGCCCTGGAGTGTGTCTTTCAGCGCCATCTCGCGCGGGCCGTCGCCCAGGTCCCGGCCCGGGACGGCCAGCCGCCGTGCCAGGGGCGCGTCGCGCTCGCCTGCGTCCAATCGCGCCGCCGCGACATCCAGCAGTTTGGCCAGCTCGCCGGCGATCTCCGTCGACACCGATCCCTCCCGCAGCAGCTGATCCAGGTACGCCTGCGCCACCACCGGGTGATCCGGCCAGGTCACGCGGAACTGCTGCTGGGGGTTGAACGCCTCGCCCTGATCGGCCAGCGCCGCAGCGGCGATCTCCGCCGCGCTGAGGGATTCGCTGGGCTTCAGCGCGAACACGTCCAGGCCGCGCACGATCTCCGTGCCGTAGATGCGCCCGTCGTACCAGTAGGCGGACCAGTAGCCGCCGGTGATGAGCTCTTCCGCATCGATGGGCCCGCGGTCGAAGTAGGCGATCTCCAGCGGGTTGGCCGTATCGGTGAAGTCGATCACCGAGATGCCGCCCTGGTACCAGGCCTGCACGAAGAGGTCGCGGCCCGGCACCGGGATGATGGAGCCGTTGTGAGCGACGCAGTTCTCCATCTCGTCCTGGGGTGCCGGCATCTTGAAGTAGCCGCGGAAGACGAGCTCGCCATCGACGATGTCGTACAGGGCGTCCGCGCCCCAGGTCAGCGGGTCCTGGGCCCGGCAGCGGGCACGGGTCCCGCCGCCCCACTCGTCGGTGAAGATCACCTTGGTGCCGTCGTTGTTGAACGTGGCCGAATGCCAGTAGGCGAAGCCCTTGTCCGCCACCGCGTCGATGCGCTGCGGGTCGCGCGGATCCGTGATGTCGAACAGGATGCCGTTACCGGAGCAGGCGCCCGCGGCGATGTTCTTCGCCGGGAACACGGTGATGTCGTGGCACTCGTCGGTGGGCTTCGTCTCCTGGGTGCGCTCACCGTCCTCCGCGTAGTCCTCGTCGTCGTGGCGGCCGCCGCGCCACAGCCCGGCCACCGCGCCGGATTCCGGGTCTGCGAACACCGCCGGGCTGTCGACGATGCGCGCCTGCGCGGGATCGTCCACGGGAATCTCGATCACGTCGATGCGGAACAGCGCCGTGCGCTCGTCGCCGGGCAGCTCGTCGATGCAGCCGGGCAACTCCTCTTCCTCGCGCACCGTGGAGGTGCCGGAGTTGTAGACGACGATCTTCCCATCCTCATCAGGCCCGCTCACCACCGAGTGCGTGTGCGAGCCGCGGCAGGTCTGCACCGCGCCCACCTGCAGCGGGCGCTCGAGGTCGGAGATGTCGAAGATGCGAATGCCGCGGAAGCGCTCCGGGCTCGCGTCGTCCGACACGCCGCCGAGGCCGCAGTCCAGCCGCCCGCGGGTCTCCTCCACCGACATGATGAGCAGATCGCCGACGATGGACACGTCGCCCTGACCGCCGGGACACACGACCGAGCTCATCAGCGCAGGCACGCCGCCCTCGCCGAGCCGGTACACGTTGAAGCCGTGATAGCTGCCGGCCACCAGCACGTCGCCGGCGAAGGCCATGTCCGTGTTGGAGAAGGAGAGCATCGGGTAGCGCTTCTCCTCGTCTTCATCGATGGGGTCTTCGTCGATGGGGTCTTCTTCGGCCGCTTCCTCGTCCTCGTCCTTCGGCGCCGCCACGCCCCGCTCGCCCGGGTTCGCCGGGTCGAAGAAGCCGGGCGGCCGCGGCAGCGCGGCGATCAACTCCAGGTTCAGGATGGCCTCGCCGGCATCGTCCAGCCCGGCCGCGAGCCCGGCGCGCGGATCCGTGGAGAGCCCGGTCAGCAGCGCGTTCATGCGCTGGATCTCGGCGGCCTGGTCGTTGGTCACGTCGGCGGTGAACTCGAACAGCACCGGATCGTAGGCCGAGCCCGACTCCTCGAGGAGCTCCTCGACCATGGCAATAGCGCCCTCGTGGTGGGTGATCATCAGCGTGAGGAAGAGACGGTCGAACGCCACGCCCTCGGACGCGGCCAGCTCCGCCATCTGCTCCGGCGTCGCCATGCCCGCCATCTCGTGGTGCATGTGCATGGCGTGATGCGCGGTCGGGTCCGGCACCCGCTCGCCGCGCTCGCGCAGCCACTCCTGCATGAACGCGATCTCGTCGCTCTGGGTGGCCTCGATGCGCCCGGCCACGTCGATCAGCTCCCGGTTGTTGGTGCGGCCCTCCACCAGCGCCGCCATCTCCAGCGCCTGGTGATGATGCGGGATCATGTCCTGCATGAAGCGCACGTCGGCGGGCGAGTAACTCGTATCCGCGATCTCCACGGCCTCTTCCGCCGTGAGTTCGCGCGCGGGCTCGCCGGGGGCGCCGGGCTGGATGATGGGGGCGGCAGCTGCCGCGGACAGGAACATGACGGTCGCGACCGCACCGAACGCGACCCGGTGCAGCGATGCAATAGTAAGGGGCAAGACTTCTCTCCTCTCGAGCTCCGGCCCAGTAAACCCAATCCCCCGCCGTGTGGTCAATCGTTCGACGCTGACCGAACGGCCAGTTACGTGGGCTATACTCCGTCGATACCTGAACGGCCACACCACCGGAGCGCCCCATGCCATTCACCCTGACCGTGAACGGTGAGTCCCGCACCGTCGACGTCCCCGAAGACAAGCCCCTGCTGTGGGTGCTGCGGGAAGACCTCGGACTCACCGGCACCAAATACGGCTGCGGCATCGCCCGCTGCGGCGCCTGCACCGTGAGCGTGGATGGCGAGGCCACGCGCTCCTGCCGGCTGCCGGTATCGAGCGTGGGCGAGAGCTCCGTCGTCACGATCGAGGGTCTGGAGGGCCTGGATTCCCCGGCAGGGCTCGCCGTGCGCAGCGCCTGGCGCGAACTCGACGTGGTGCAGTGCGGCTACTGCCAGTCCGGGCAGATCATGTCGGCCACCGCCCTGCTGAGCGAGAACCCGGACCCCGACGACCGGGACATCGACCGCGCCATGCGCGGCAACCTCTGCCGCTGCGGCACCTACCAGCGCATCCGGGCGGCCATCCGCCAGGCTGCCGACGAGATGAAGGGCTGATCATGTTCGGACGCTTCGACAGACTTCCCCGTCCCGCCCTCGACCGCCGCACCTTCCTCAAGGTGGTCGGCCTCTCGGGCGCGGGTTTCATGATCGGCTGTGGTCGCGGCGAGGAGGCGGGCCCGGGCAGCGCCACCGGGTCCGGCGCGGGCACCGCCGGTTCAGCTGCAGGCACCGCCGCCGCCACCGAAGAGATCGCGACCGGGCCGTTCATCCGCATCGGCACCGATAACACGGTGGCGGTGATCGTCAAACACCTCGACAAGGGCCAGGGCGTCACCACCGGCCTGCCCACCATCGTGGCCGAGGAACTCGACGCCGCCTGGTCGCAGATGCAGGCCGAGTTCGCGCCGGCGAACGTGGAGCTCTACAACAACCTCGCCTTCGGGCCCATGCAGGGCACGGGCGGATCCACCTCGGTGGCCAACTCGTGGATGCAGCTGCGCAAGGCGGCCGCGGGCGCGAAGGCCATGCTGGTGGGCGCCGCCGCGGCGCGTTGGGATGTGCCGGCAGGCGAGATCACGGTGAAGGGAGGCGTGCTCACCCACGAGGCCTCCGGCCGCAGCGCCACCTTCGGCGAACTCGCCGTCGCCGCCGCCGACATCACGCCGCCGGAAGACCCGCCGCTGAAGGATCCGGCCGACTTCACCCTTATCGGCACGAAGGTGCCGCGGCTGGACTCGGCCGCCAAGACCGACGGCAGCCTCGAGTTCACCATGGACCTCACGCGCCCGGGCATGCTCGTCGCGCTGGTCGCCCATCCGCCCCGCTTCGGCGCGAAGGTGAAATCCTTCGACGCCACCGAGGCCAAAGCGGTGGCCGGCGTCACCGACGTGGTCGAGATCCCGCGCGGCGTCGCCGTGGTGGCGGAGAGCTACTGGTCCGCGCTGAAGGGCCGCGAGGCGCTCACCGTCGAGTGGGACGAATCGGCTGCCGAGAAGCGCGGCTCCGAGGAGCTCTTCGCCGAGTACGAGGCGAAGGCTGGCGAAGACGGCCTGGTCGCCCGCAACGACGGCGACGCGCCGGCCGCGCTGGCCTCGGCCGAGACCGTCATCCGCCGCGAATACCGCCTGCCGTTTCTGGCCCACGCCACCATGGAGCCGATGGACTGCGTGGTCGAGCTCGCCGACGGCGGCTGCCGCATCTGGACCGGCTCCCAGATCCAGACCCTCGACCAGAACATCGCGGCCGGCATCCTCGGACTGCAGCCGGAGCAAGTGGAGATCAACACCCTCTTCGCCGGCGGCAGCTTCGGCCGCCGCGCCGTGCCGGACTCCGACTACGTGGCCGACGCCGTCTCCGTGGCCAAGGCCATCGACGGACGTGCACCGGTCAAGCTCATCTGGACCCGCGAGGACGACATGCGCGCCGGCCGCTACCGGCCCATGAGCTACCACGTGCTGGAAGGCGCGCTGGATGCCGACGGGAAGCCGGCGGCCTGGCGGCATCAGGCCGTCATCCAGTCCTTCATGCGTGGCACCCTGTTCGACGGCATGATCCAGGACGGCCTCGACCCCTCCGCCGTGGAGGGCTCTCGTGACCTGCCCTACACCATCCCCAACCTGCGGGTGGACTGGCATCCGTTCGACAATGGCGTGCCCACGCTCTGGTGGCGCTCCGTCGGCCACACCCAGAACGCCTTCGTCACCGAAGTCTTCATCGACGAACTCGCCGCCGCGGCCGGACGCGACCCGGTCGATCTCCGCCGCGAACTGCTCACCGAACACCCGCGCCACCTCGGCGTCCTCGAACTCGCCGCCGAAAAGGCCGGCTGGGGCGAAGACCTCGGCCCGAACCGCGGCCGCGGCGTCGCGGTGCATAAATCCTTCGGCACCTACGTGGCGGAGGTCGCCGACGTCACCATCAAAGACGACGGCAGCTTCAGCGTCGACCGTGTCGTCTGCGCCGTCGACTGCGGTATCGCCATCAACCCGGACGTCATCCGGGCGCAGATGGAAGGCGGTATCGCCTACGCACTGTCAGCCGCGCTGCGCGAAGAGATCACCCTCGAGGACGGCAAAGTGCAGCAGGACAACTTCGACAACTACCGCCCGCTGCGCATCGACGAGATGCCGCAGGTGGAGGTGCACATCGTCCAGTCCGGCGAGGCGCCGACCGGCGTCGGTGAGCCCGGCGTGCCGCCGCTGGCGCCGGCGGTGGCGAATGCGGTGTTCGCGGCGACGGGTGAGAGGACGTATCGGTTGCCGTTCGTGAGGAGCTAAGCCGGCTAGCGCCAGTCCATCTCGAGCTTCCGGCCCTGCTCCATGCAGTCGCGGAGGTAGAGATTGATGAGGCTCTGATAGGGGATTCCGGTCTCCTCGGACATCGCCTTGAAATAGTCGATGACGTCTTCGCCGAGTCGGATCGTGACCTGGCGTTTCAACTTGGCCGCGTAAGGGTTCTTGCGCGACTTCATCTTTGAAAAGTCGTATTCCGGTTTCATCGAAGGTGACACCATGTTTGGGCGCATTCGCTCGCGACTTTGCCCGATTCCATTCGAACGTTAGCATATTGCTTTTGTATGTACGATATATTTACATATCGGTTCGATAAAGACTACTGCGTGTCACGTCGGGACGGCCTCCCGCGGGAACAGATTCCCGACCCCCAGATCCCAGTCCATGCGCTCCCCCTCCCACCGGGTGACGCAGGTCTGCGAGGTGATGCCGAGATCGCGCATCTCGCGTTCGAGCCAGAGGTCGAAGGCGCGGCGTTCGTCCTCGGGGGTGAGGCGGGCGTAGCGGTCCAGGCGTTTTCGGCGGGCGTCACGGAAGACGATCTCGCCTTCTGCGGACTTCTCGCAGGCGAAGCCGCCTTCGTGGACCAGGCGGTGATGGTGGCGGCATAGCAGGACGAGGTTGTCGAGGCTGGTCTCGCCGCCGTCGGACCAGTGGTGGATGTGGTGGCCGTCGAGGTATGCGGTGCGGGTGCAGCCGGGGAAGCGGCAGCCCTTGTCGCGGATGCGCAGCGCGCGTCGGATGGCCGGCGGGATGGAGCGGGATTTGCGACCGATGGAGAGGGGTTCGCCGTCGGCGTCCTCGACCAGGCCGAGGACGGAGCAGTCGCAGGCCAGGCGTCGGGATGTTTCAGCGGAAACGTGGTGGGCGTTTTCGACGTGGGAGACGTCGGGACCGTGATTATCCTGTAGGAGGCCCTTCAGGGCCGATTCCGACACGTGGACGACCACCTGGTAGCGGTCTGCCGCCGATGAATCGGTGGCACCGTTGGCGAGGTACGCCTCGGCGAGCTCGGCGAGGGCGTCGGCGCGGCGTTGGCCGTAGGTGTAGCGGGTGGGTTCGGGGTCGGGGACTGGTGTTTCAGCGGAAACGTCTGTCGCGGCTGAAGCCGCTCCCACAGAAGCCGCTCCCGCAGTCGGGCCTGAAGGCCCTCCTACAATCGGGGATGAATCCCCTCCCACATTGAATTGGCGGTCCATGGCCTGGTCCAGGGCCTTCATTACCAAGGCGCCGACCTCGGCCGGTAGTCTCGCTTTCAGTACGAGGGCGCCGTCGTCATCGTAGTAGTGATCGACGGTGCGCATCTCGTATTGGAAGTTGGCGTTTTCGGCGTCCTGGAGGCGTTTGGCGCGGCGGTATTTCGCGACGATACCTTCCACGTGGTAGGCGGTGCCGTGGTGGGCGATGTTGAGGAGGTAGTCCTCGTTTTCGGCGTCCGCCACTCGGGTCATGGCGCGGACCGTCGAGTACGAGACCTCGCCCTTGCGGAAGGCCTCGGAGATCTTCGGGAGGTCGGCGAGCGCGCGGGCCACGCGGACCTTCTCCCGCGCGGCGTTCATGCCGATGCCGCATTGCCAGTTCAGCCAGTGGGCGGTGGAGCAGAGGCCGGGCAGCTCCCAGTAGCCCTTCTCGTCGAACTCGCGGATCAGCTCCAGCAGCCGGTAGGTCTTCGCGTAGATGTTGCCGCACAGAGCGGTGATCTCGGCGCCGAGTTTCTCGCCGGCGGCGTAGCGGGCGCGGCCCTGAAGGTCGCCGTCGGTTCCGGGGTCGGCCCGGGTGTCGCGGCTGAAGCCGCTCCCACTTTCGTCGTTCCTCGCGCCGCGATCGTCGTCGAAATCACCGGCAATTGCCGCCTCCTGCAACATAGCGGCCCCTCCCTGGGCTGCTGACCGTTACTGTAATTATATCCAGCTGGCAGCGCCCAGCCCTTCCGTTTTCTAGCCGAATCGTGCAGAAATGCGCCTTGCTGCACCCGCAGAAACCGGCGAAGTCACGGAATCCCGTCATGCACCTCCAGCCCTACCTCGACCGCATCGGCTACCCGGGCCCCGTGACCCCGACCCTCGCCACCTTGCGAGCCCTCCTCCGCCACCACGCCCTCGCCGTCCCGTTCGAGAACCTCGACGTCCAGCTCGGCCGCCGCCTCACCCTCGACCCGGGCGCCGCCTTCGACAAGATCGTCCACAACAAACGCGGCGGCTGGTGCTACGAGCAGAACGGCCTCTTCGGCGCGGTGCTCGCGACGATCGGCTTCGGCGTCACCCGCATCGCCGGCGCGGTCATGCGCGAGGGCCGCGAAGACATCTCCGCCGCCAACCACCTCGCCCTGCTCATCGAGACCGAAGACGCCCCCGGCCGCCGCTTCCTCGCCGACGTGGGCTTCGGCGGCAGCCTCCTCGAGCCCATCGAACTGGCCGAGACCACCCATTCCCAGCCGCCGTTCCACCTCGGCCTCCGCCGCCTGGCACACGGCCACTGGCAATTCCACGAGGACGCCGGCGAGGGCGAATTCACGTTCGACTTCGAGTCCGTCCCCGGCGACGAAGACGCACTCGCCCGCCGCTGCGACTACCTGCAGAGCGACCCGACCTCCGGCTTCGTCAGGAGCCTCGTGGCCCAGATCCGCCTGCCCGACGCCCACCGCACGCTGCGCGGCCGCGTGCTCAGCGAGATCGGCCCGCGCGGCAGCGAGGAGCGGTTGATCGACAGCGCGGACGACCTGCTGCACACCCTCGCGAGGCAGTTCCACCTGGACGTGCCCGAGGTCCGCGACCTGTGGCCGCGCATCGTCGAGCGGCACGAGGAATTCATGCGGGGGCAGGCCGCCGATGATCAGCGGCCGAACGACTAGGGCAGAGGCCGCACCACCGCGAAGCCGGCCATGTACTTCGCGACGGGGGCATGGTTCTCCCGATCGATCGTGGGGAATTCCTGATTCAGGAGATCCGCGCGGCTCGAGAGTTGGTTGCCGCCCTGTAATCCGCCAAAATACCCGCCAGTTTTGGAGCTGCTAATATTTTAAAGCACTGTTAATATTGCGTTTATGAGTGACAAAAAAGCCGACATAGATTCCGCCAAAGCGGCGGCCGGTAAAGACGACCGAGGCGAAAACACGGACCTCATGGAGCCTCTGGTGCTCTCCGCCGGGTCGCGGCATCGGCCCGGGCTGAATGACCTCGCGATGGAGCTTGCGGCCGCGTCCGCCGGCTTCCGGCGCAGCCTGCCGGACGGGGTGATGACCGCACTCGCCGATCTGGTCCGTGCAATGAACTGCTACTACAGCAATCTCATCGAGGGCCACGATACCCACCCGGTCGACATCGAGCGGGCCCTCAGGCAGGACTACAGCGAAGATCCGTACAAGCGCAACCTCCAGCTGGAGGCCGAGGCCCACGTTACGGTGCAGCAATGGATCGACCAGGGGGGACTCGAAGGCCCTGCCACCACGAAGCAAGCCATCTGCCAAATTCACCGCCGGTTCTGCGAGCTGCTGCCCGACGAACTGCTGGTCGTCGCTCATCCGGAAACCGGCGAACCGCTGCGCGTCATTCCCGGGAAACTCCGGGAGCATGACGTCGAGGTCGGGCGGCATATCCCCGTCAGCCCCGGCGCGCTGCCGCGCTTCATGCACCGTTTCGAAGAGGTCTACAGTCACCTCGGCACCGCAGAGACCCTCCTGGCGGCCGCCGCGGCACATCACCGCCTCGCCTGGATCCACCCCTTCCCGGATGGCAACGGCCGCGTCATGCGCCTGATGTCCTACGCCACGCTGCTCCGTACCCTGGACACGGGAGGCGCATGGTCGATCGCGCGTGGTCTGGCGCGCAATGTCGATGACTACAAGCGGCACCTGGCCAACTGCGACAACACGCGGCGCAACGATCTCGACGGCAGAGGCGACCTCAGCGAAGAAGCGCTGGCGGAGTTCACGGAGTTCTTCCTCACCACCTGCCTCGATCAGGTGCGATTCATGGAAGACCTGGTACAGCCGGAGAAGCTGCATACCCGGATGAGACTCTGGGTGCGGGAGGAAGTGGAACTCGGCACGCTGCACGAAAAGGCAGGCCCGCTGCTGGAAGCCATCCTCTATTGTGGAGAACTTCCCCGCGGTGAAGTCCCGGAGCGTATCGGCACGAGCGAACGCACGGCCAATCGCGTCGTCGCCGGTCTCACCAGGCATGGTGTCATCACTTCGCAGTCGCCCAGGTCGCCGCTACGTGTGGCTTTCCCCGCCAGGTTGGCATCCCGCTGGATGCCGGGATTGTTCCCGGAACAGCGGTAGCGCTGTAGGAGCGGCTTCAGCCGCGATCAACCGTCGGGCCTGAAGGCCCTCCCACGTTGGGATCGGGCCTGAAGGCCCTCCTACGCAGGGCGGCGGTTGTTATTGAGGCGAACAACTCGGGCGGGAAATCGGCGGGCAGGGTGTTGGCCACCTCTTCCACCGCCGCAGGCAGTTTCTCCGCCAGCTCATCGAAGACGCCTTCCACGGCCCCGACCGGCATACCCGCCGCCGTCGCCGTCTCGATAAAGTGCTTCGGCGTGATCCGATCCAGTCGGTAGTGGCGGTTCTTGCCCACCGCCATCGACAGCTCCATCTGCCCGTGACTCAGCTGTCCGCGGTCGGCGAGCGGCTGCGTGGACATCACGTCGTACAGCGGCGTCAGCCGGAAGCCACCCGACGGGAAGAGAAACACGCTGAAATTCTTGGCGTGGCCGTCGGTGGCCGCCAGCAGCCAGAAAGCGATCTGCGCCTGCATGAACAGACGGCGGTCCTCCTCGGGCTGGTCGCTCGACTTCAGCAATTCCAGGATATCCGTGATACCCGGTCCGCCCCGGTTCTCGTACTTGCGAAAAGCCGGAACGGAAAGCGCCTGACAGAGATCCTCCTGCGGCCTGCGCAGCAGGCGGCCGTCCCGGGTCCAGAGGCGGTCGAAGCGCTCGACGACCAGCGCCCTCACTCCCGCGAAGTCGACGATCTCCGTATGCGCGACCGGCAGGCCCATCGCCTCGAGCAGACGCAGGCAGAGATGCTCGTTCTTGACGCTGCGGGTCAGGTCACGGCCCTGATGCAACCCGATCTGCGGCTTCAGGATGTGCGTGGTGGGCGAGGCGCCGAGCGGCACATGCCAGCGATTCCGCCAGTAGAACAGCGCAGTCTTCTCCTGCACGCCGGGGATCGAGATGCGGAACGCCTCGTCGTCGCCCAACCCCAGCGGCGCGACGGAGAGATTCCTCAGCCGGTCCGCGATCTCCTCATCGCTGATGGGCTCGGCCTCGACGGCACCGGCCTTCGGCGGCTCCTGCCCCTCCGGCAGAAACTGCAATGCACCGACGCAATCCCGGCCGATCGCGGCCAGCAGACTGTAGGCGTCGGTACCCTCGGCGCCGGTCCGCGCCGCCACCGCAGCCCGCACGTCACCGTTGTCCGGCAGCAGATTGTCGAACACCGCGACGACCGGATCGCCGACGTACGGATCCTCCCGCAACGGCAATGACAGGGAGACCGGGAAGGCGTGCTGCCAGTCGAGCCACTCCCCGGCGTAGTGGAAATCGATGGCCCCGGAAGGCGCCCGGCGAAGCTGCCCCACCGGACGGCCGTTCAACCAGACGCCGAGGGGAATGCGAGTGCGCTTCCGCGGCATCAGAAGAGATCTTCGAGACGCTCGGCCGACGCCCGGCCCCGTTCGTCGATGGTCAGTTCCAGCCCCAGCGCCGCGAGCACTTCGAGCAGGGTGCTGAGCCGCACGTCGCCCTCGCCGCGTTCCAGGTCGGAGATGGTGGCCTGTCGCAGGCCCGTCTTCGCGCCAAGGTCCGCCTGGGTCAGACGTGACTGGCGGCGGGCGCGGCGGATGGCGGCGCCGATTTGTGAGGTGTTGCGGGCGGATTGGGGCATGGCGAGGACTCTGCGTTCAATGCCATACGGTTTAGCGTATTAATAAATATTATACGTTAAAACGAATAAAACTATTCTATACGCTATATCGTATGATTTAGGCTCCTGTAGCTCTCCTGAAACCGCACGAAAAGTACTATCGATCACTTAAGTAATAATTTTTATATTATATTTTATGCTCTAGATCATAACCTTTGGATTATCGAAAATGGGCCCGCAAGAACGAGCCAGAGCGCGCAAGAACCTCGACAGAAAGCTGGATTCCATCAGGAATTCAGCCATTTCCGAACGCCCCGAACGCGGCTGGATCAAGGCCATCCGCGAATCCCTCGGCATGACCACCGCACAGTTCGGGCGGCGCATGGGCGTGAGCCAGCCCCGCGCCGTCAATGTCGAGCAGGCGGAACTCACCGGCAAGATCACGATGGAATCGCTGGAGCGGGCGGCCGAGGCACTGAACTGCCGTCTGGTCTACGCCCTCATCCCTCACGAATCTCTCGAAGCCCAGGTGGAAAAGCGTGCCCGCGAGCTGGCGGAACGGCACTTGGGCGCCGTCTCCCACAGCATGGCGCTCGAGGACCAGCGTGCACGGGACGAGGACACGCGCGAGCAGATCGAACGGCTGATCGACAAGTTGCTAAATCGCCGGGGCTCCGATCTCTGGCGCGAGAGCGGACCGGTCGCAGACTAACGGGCGAGCAGCCTCGTCATCCACCGCCGGGGTGCTCGTCTACCATGCATGCACGCTAGGACGACCGTACCCACCGAACTGGATCGGTAATAGATCCCGTACGGGAATCTACGCAGTAGCACTCGACGCAAGCCGCGATAAACGCGGGGAAAGCCTTCAGGATGGTCCTGTATCAGCTCGAGCGCTTCGCTAACCGCCGAAAGGAACTCCGAGCCGCAGCCAGTCCTCTTCTCTTCATACCAAAGGGCAGCCTGCTCTATATCCGCCGCGGCTTCCGGCCGCAGCTCCAACGGTCTCACTCGAGCCGGCCCTGTATCCTTTCGCGAACGGTTTCCCAGGAAATTCCCGCCGCCTCGTCCGCCTCCATTCTGGCGAGCCGACGATCCAGCTCTTTCTTTTGTTCTTCAGAGACAGGAATCGCTTCCGGATTCGCGCAGAGGCTTTCCCAGAGCTCCTCGATGAGCTCGAGGCGCTCGTCCGTATCCAGCTTTTCGATGTCGATGAGCGGTGTTCCCATGTAGCGCAGTATATCTGAACTGCGAGATCACGAAGGAAAGACAAACTTTGGCAATCTGTTAAGAAAGACCAGAGAACGCAGCATAATCGCGCACTCAGGCGCTCTGGTGCGGGGACCTCCATCGGGGCTAAAGCCCCTCCTACGCTAGACTGCTGACGCACCTCCAGCCGGTAACCCCCATGCCCACACACCACCCAATCACCCTCCTCACCCTGGCCCTCACCCTCCTCGCCACCCCGGCCGCCGCCGACTGGCCCTCCTACGCCGACCGCGACGACGTCTGTCTCGTCGTCCACGAACTCGAGAGCGGCAGTGAATACGTGAGCAATCCCGACCGCTGCAACGAGCCGCGCCGGCCCTATTCCACGTTCAAGATCCCCAGCGCCCTGCTCGGCCTGGAGACCGGCCTGCTCGCGGACGCGGACTCCGTCATGCGCTACAACGCGGCGCGTTATCCGGCCCAGGAAGGGTGGCCCGCCGGCTGGGACCGGGATCAGCCGCTGCGCCGGGCCATCAACATGAGCGCTGTCCCCCTCTTCCGCCAGCTCGCGACGGACATCGGCCCGGCACGCATGCAGGCTTTCCTCAGCGACATCGACTACGGCAATGCCGACATCGGCGGCGAGGCCGATGCCTTCTGGCTCACCGGGGATCTGCGGATCAGTGCGGTGGAGCAGGTGGGGTTTCTGACGCGGCTCGCAAGCGGGCGCCTGGGCGTGTCGGCGGAGTCGGTTGCGGCGATCAGGGATGCGTTGGGGCGGGAGGTTGCGCCGGGGGTTGTGCTCTATACGAAGACCGGGAGTGGGCGAATCGAGGACGAGGGGGCGAAAGGTTTCCTCGGGTGGCAGGTCGGGTGGGCGGAAAGCGACGGCGCGATCAGTGTCTTCGCATTCTGGACCGAGGCCGAGAGTTATCAGGCAATGCGGCAGAAACGTCAGGAATTCGTCGCGTTGCTGAAGAAGCAGCTAGCAGCAGGCAGGGGCGGCTTCAGCGAATAGCAGACTGAACTGCCTGCCCAATTATGAGACAGGGATTACAGCAGTAAATCGACGCTTTGCTACTCTCAAAGGCCCCTCTGCTGCCAGAACCCCTTTGAGTTGGACTTACTCACCCTAGCCCTCATCGTATTTGTTCTGTTAGCCGCAATCCGGGCTTACCTTCGGTCGCCTACGACTATTGGTGCCCGCGGTGAACGTCGAGTCAACAAGGTCCTCCGCCGCAAGCTGCCGTCCGGAGAATACGCATTCTGTCACGACGTCACACTCCCCACGGCTTTCGGGCCGACCCAGATCGATCACCTTGTCGTATCCAGATACGGCATCTTCGTTATCGAAACCAAAAATTACTCAGGGTGGATTTTCGGCGACGCCAAATCACCGCGATGGACCCAGGTCATCTATCGCCGCAAGCACCGCTTCCAGAATCCCCTGCGGCAAAATTTCAAGCATACGAAAGCGGTCGAGTCATTCCTGTCACTCCGCCCGCGATGCGTCCACTCGGTCGTCGTATTTGTCGGCAACTCCAAGTTCAAGACTGACCTGCCCAGTAACGTCGTTCACCTATCAGCACTGTGCTCCTATATCCGGTCCCATCGAGACTTACTACTAAGCACAAGCCGCGTCAGAGAGATCGCGAAAATTTTGACCGAGCACAAAGAAGGCCGAACCGTTCGGCGGGAACCTACGCTAACCGTCACCCCGGATGAGCCGCTTTGCCCGATGTGCGGCCAGCGTATGATCTTGCGGAAGGCTCGGAAAGGGAAAAGCGAGGGAAGCGAATTCTGGGGCTGCTCACGATTTCCTCGATGCCGGGGTATCAGGCAGATCTCTTCTTCGAACAACCCGTCGAGCCCGGTCGATTCGTAACGGCGTAAGGGCCTTCGACGGATCGTTGCGCATGATCTTCCTTGAAACGCAACGGCGAACTGTTGACTGCCGCCACGCGTTACAATCCACCCACACTATAGGGAAAAGCACAATGAACAAGGATCGCATCGTAGAGTCCTACCGCGGCTACGAGATCGTAGCCGCGAAGCAGGCGGGCAATTGCAAAGGTGTCGTTTGGAAAGGGAGGGAGCAGATCCATGCCTGCGCCGGAGTGAGCCTCGAGGAGATAATCCGCGACATGAAGGACCTTGTCGATCAACAACACGATGAGCGCTTCAAGGCTCGCACGAAGCCTCCGGAACATGAGGAATACATCGAGGCCTTCCGGAAGATCCTGAGCCGTCTGTCCGACAGTCATTTAGCCATGCTGAAGGCGCACTTTTATGCACCGGACCAGACGATGACCGCTACCCAGTTGGCAAAGGCCGCGGGCTACGCCGGTTACAGCTCAGCCAATCTTCAGTACGGAACGGTGGGCAAGATGCTGAACGATATGTTACCCATCGAGCTACACACACGGTCAGATGGAACTCCCGTATTCACCTCTGCTCTGGCGACGGCCGGAGATCGAAGCGGTGAGGATGCCCACTGGACGTGGAAGCTGCGACCGGAGGTCGCTTTTGCGATAGAGCAGCTCGGCCTGGCGACGTAACGACAGACATCAGTGGGACGATCGGGGGGCGTTATTGTCGACGAAGCAATCCATGTGGTTTTCGGCATCTTGTGCACAAGATCCCCAGCGCCCTCCTGGGCCTGGAGACCGGCCTGCTCGTGGATGCGGACTCCGTCATGCGCTACAACGCGGCGCGCTACCCGGCCCAGGACGGGTGGCCCGCCGGCTGGGACCGGGATCAGCCGCTGCGCCGGGCCATCAACATGCGCGCTGTCCCCCTCTTCCGCCAGCTCGCGGCGGAACTAGCTACGATTTGAGTAGCTCACACGCCGGGGCCAGCCTGGTCCAGATAAGATCTATCGCATGCTCGAGAGACAATCCTTCAACGCCGATCGAAGCGGCATAGGCAGCCCACTGCTGCGCTTTCCGGGGCTCTGTTAAGAACTGATCTGAAAGGCCGGCCGGCACGGTTGCCGGAATCTCCGTCTCCCTGCGGGAGAATGTCGCGGCAATGGCATCCGCCAACTCCTTCGCATCGATCGA
Organism: Lentisalinibacter sediminis; assembly: GCF_040706615.1. Classification (NCBI taxonomy): domain Bacteria; kingdom Pseudomonadati; phylum Pseudomonadota; class Gammaproteobacteria; order Woeseiales; family Woeseiaceae; genus Lentisalinibacter; species Lentisalinibacter sediminis. Next base: position 49,764 of record NZ_JAPDRF010000006.1, read on the forward strand.
CTGAGAATTCAGGATAGCCCACAGATCGTAATAGTCCTTCATGCGACTGTTGACGAGCCCCAGCGTGACGATCGCGTGGAACTTCTCGGCAACGACACTGGCGGGCGGATAAGCCCGAACGCTGACCGCAGGCATATCCAGCAGCGTTGGATACTCTATCGTGAGATGCGGTGCGACGGTGACATCGCCGAATCCGACATCCACCACTATCGGGATTCGTGTCTTTCCGAGGTTGGCGATTGTCCTGAGGCGGATACCGCCATATTGCTGCTGCTCGCGGATTGCGCGGGCAGTGAGCCTGTCGATGTCGTAAACCAGCCCATCGTCTACCTGCTGGCTCATTACCTCCGAGAATACAGAGATCAGGCGCTCCTCCGACGCCTCCCCGAAACCGAGAAAATCGGCATCGCGGGTCACCCGGTTTTGATCTCCGGTCCAGAACGTCACCAGCATGCCGCCCTTCAGCACGAATGAATCCCGGTGCTCGGAGAGGGACAAGCGGTACATCAGACGTTCGAGCCCGTAGGTGACAAGCACTACATCGAATACCCGGCCTTTCTCACGAGCGAGGTTCAGCAGCCGCTGTCTCACAGAAGCAGGCGAATTGTTCACGCTGTTAGCCATTCGCGGTTATCGCTTCCAGGTACGGCTGCATCTGTTTCCAGGCGCCGCAGTCCCTGGCCGCCTGTGCGATCTCGGCCGGCGTCGCTTTGCGCTCTTCTACCGCGTTGCGGAGGCACTCTATGGCCACGGACCGCTCGACAAACCGTCGACTTCGAAAGGCATCCGCCAGTGACTTGGGAATCGAATAGACCGGCACGTCGACTCCCGATATGACGTGCCTCTCGATGCCGTACTCGAGGTACGGAGAGCGAAAACGGACGATGCGAAGCGGCGGATACTCAACAGACGGTTCCCAGTCCCTGGCACCTATGGCCATCCAGACCTTGCGCGGCATCTGGTCGGTCAGTTGATGGAAGGCCAGTGCCGAGATCATGCAGATCACGCCTCTGGGCACGCGCTTTGACGCCTCCGCCAGCGTGGATTCCAGATCCAGCTCGCTATCGGGTAGCTGGTAGAGCCCTCTCGCCGCACGAACGACCGTGCCAGCCCGGACAGCACGGGCAATCGTGGAGGCAGCAATCCCCTCCTCCCGCAGGTCGCGGGCACGCATCAGCGGCTGCTCCTGAAGGAGTTGAATCAGGCGATCTTGTTGGGTTGGAATAGCCATCGAGAGTGTTACAAAAAATCGGACACATTCACGATTTGTCCGAGGTTTTGTAACACATTTGAACGAGGCTCACCAGCTGTTCGGTTCAGCCGGTGCGTCGCTAGATCGACTACGGCAATGCCAACATCGGCGGCGACGCCGATGCCTTCTGGCTCACCGGGGAGCTATAGACACCTGATGGCACAATAGCCCCCAGTACCAACAGTGATTCGCCCTTGCCCAACAAAAAACCCCAAACCGCCGACCTCTTCGCGACACCGGCATCGAGCGCCCTCGCTGGCGACTGGCCGCCCGCGGCCCGCTTCCCCCTCAACCATGACGCCGCACGTGTAGCCGACACCGTCCTGCGCGACCTCGCCGAGTCCCGCCGGCCACTCATCGTCACTGGCTACTCCACCCTGGACCGCATCATCGACTTCGTCGCCACCGCCGACCGATGCGAGGAGATCCGGGTTCTGTTCGGCACCGAGCCCTTCGAGTCCCGCCGGGATTCCTTCACCCTGGCCGACCGCGAGCTGCCGGAAGAGATACGCGACTACTGGCTCGAGCGCGGCATCTCGGTGCGCCTGAGCGCGAAGCTCCTGCTCACCATCGAGCGCCTGCGCACGGGCGCCGTCCGCGCCCGCCACCTGTCCCGCGGCGGCTGGCGCCTGCATGCCAAGATCTATGTCGGCGACTCCGCCGCGGCGCTCGGTTCCAGCAACTTCAGTGATTCCGGCCTCCGTCACCAGCTGGAGGCGAACGTGCGCTTCGAGTGCCGCGACGACACCCGCGACCGCGGCGCCCGGGAAGAGAACCGGCGCTACCAGGAGACCGTCGACATCGCAGAGCAATACTGGGCGCTGGGCCGAGACTACAACGACGAACTCATCGCGCTCCTTGAGCAACTGCTGCGCCTGGTCACCTGGCAGGAGGCCCTGGCCCGCGCCGCCGCGGAGCTGCTGGAGGCCGAATGGGCGCAGCGCTATCTCCGCGGCGAGTACCTGCCGGGTGACGCCTCCCTCTGGCCGTCCCAGCGCAGCGGTATTGCGCAGGCCCTCTACATCCTGAAGGAGCGGGGCAGCGTGCTGATCGCCGATGCCACCGGCTCCGGCAAGACCCGTACCGGCGTGCACCTGATCGGCGCCAAGATGCACGAGATCATCGCCTCCAATCGGCTTCGCCGCGGCAAAGTGCTGCTGATCTGTCCGCCGGCGGTCATGGAGGAATGGCAGGACGAGAGCGCCCGGGCCAGCGTGCACCTGGACGTCTTCTCCCACGGCAAGCTGAGCCGTGCGAGCAACGATCCGAGCGATACCCTGCTCACCAATCTCCGCCGCGCGCAGATGCTGTGCGTGGACGAGGGCCACAACTTCCTCAACTTCACGTCCAACCGCACTCAGCAGCTGCTGCGCAACATGGCCGACCACGTGGCGCTCTTCACCGCCACGCCCATCAACCGCAGCGCCGTGGACCTCCTGCGCATCGCCGACATGCTGGGCGCAGACAACCTGGACGATTCCACCGTCGAGGCCTTCGGCCGCATGCTCGGCGCGCGCTCGCTCTCACGCACGCTCTCGGAGGAGGAGATTGCCGAGCTCCGCCGCGAGATCGCGAAATTCACGGTGCGCCGCACGAAGCGCATGCTGAACCAGCTGATCGCCAAGCAGCCGGAGGCCTACACCGACGCCCGCGGCCGCCCTTGCCGCTTTCCCAAACACCGCGCCAGCACCTACCCGCTGAACGAATCGCCGGAGGACCGGGACAAGGCCCAGCGCATCCGCGAACTCACCGACAATCTCAAAGGCGTGCTCTGGTTCCGCCGAGACATCAAACTGCCGGCGCCCTTGAAGCGCCGGGGGATGACCGAGGAGCGCTTCCTCGCCGGCCGGCTGCGCGGTGCCAACAAGCTCGCCCAGTACAGTGTGATGAGCGCACTGCGCTCCTCGCGCGCCGCGCTGTTCGAGCATCTCCTCGGCACCGACGCGGCGGCAGCCCGCGCGAACCTCGAAGGCTTCACCAAGAACACGCGCACCGGGGACGTCATCGGCCGGGTCGAAGATGCGGCGGGCCACCCGCCGCGCTCCCGGCTCTCGATTCCCCTGCCGGACTGGCTCGCCGATAAGAAAGCCCACCGCAGGGCCTGCGAGGAAGAGATCGCCATCTACCGGGAGATTGCCGCCATCGCCGAGACCATCTCGGCAAAGCGCGAACATGCGAAGGTCCAGCGACTCGCCGAACTCTCGAACCGTTTCGAGTACATCCTCGCCTTCGACAGCCGGCCCATCACGTTGGCCGTGATCCGCATGCTGCTGGAGAACCTGGAACCCGGCCCGCGCATCCTGGTGGCCACGGGCGACACCCAGTCGGACCGCAGCGCGCTGCTGCGTGCATTCTCGCCCAAGAGCGACGACCCAAGGCCGACCATCGGCCTGTGCTCAGACAGCATTGCAGAGGGCGTGAACCTGCAGCGCGCACAGGCGCTCGTGCACCTGGACATGCCGAGCGTCGTCCGCATCGCCGAGCAACGGGCCGGGCGCATCGACCGCCTGGACAGCCCCCACGACGCCATCCATGCCTGGTGGCCGGAAGACGCCGCGGAATTCGCGCTGCGGGCAGACGAACGCTTTATCGAACGCTACGACACGGTCGACAACCTCCTCGGCTCCAACATGCCGCTGCCGGAATCCATCCGCGGGCGCTCCGGCACATTCACGGCCCGGCAGGCCATCCGCGAATTCGAGACACGGGCCGGCAGCTGGGACGGCATCGACGACGCGTTCTCCCCCGTCCGGTCCCTGATCTCGGGAGACACGGCGCTGATCCCCGACACGCTGTACGACGAGTACACGGCCGTATCCGCTCGAGTCCTTTCGCGGGTCAGTCTGGTCAGCACGGACGAACCCTGGGCGTTCTTCTGTACAAGGGATGCCACCGGCGTGCCGCGATGGATCCTGCTGCCGGGGCGCGACGAGGAGCCCGTCACCGATCTCTTCCATATCGCCGAACGGCTGCGAGAGCGATTGGGCGCGGACACTCGGGACCTCTCCGATATCCCGCCCCGCGCCGAAGCCCTGCTCCAGCACTTCCTCGAGCGTCTCGCGATGGCCGAGCGCAGCCTGCTATCCCGTCGCAAGAAACGCGCGCTGGAGGAGATGCACCACGTGCTCGCCGCCTACCGCGAATCGGCCGCCTCCCGGAGCGCCCAGCGCGAGGTCGACACCCTGACCGCCCTCCTCCGGCTCCTCGAAGAACCCACCGCCGGCGACCAGCCGGACTGGGAGGAACTCTCCGCCCGCTGGCTGGATCTGATTCGGCCCGTCTGGTATCAGAAATTGCAGGAGCGGGGGCGGCGCAAGCCTCTCCTGCTAAGGGATATTCGCAAGGATCTGATTGCGGCTGAGGCGACGCTGCTGCCTCGCGTTGTGGAGGAATTCTCTCGTGCTTTTCCGGCGCAGCGGCCGGCGGATGAGCGGATTGTGGCGTGCGTGGTTGGGGTGGATGCGCCTTAGGCACGGACGGCAATCGGCACGTCCGGCCGGCAAACGCATCGTATATCCAGTTATGGACACCCCTCTGCAATGCACCGTATCACCGTATCGTCTTCTTCGTACTTTGTATGTGCGGTAACCGGATTGACGAACACGAACGGAATTCCCATGCGTGCCACATGAAGCGTGGCGTTAATGCACTGCGATTCCTGCTCACCGCAAGCGTTCTTGCCCAGTGCAAAACTCAGGATGTCGTTCCGGTCGGAAAACGCCACGATCTCCGCATCGAGCGGTAACCCACCCATCGCTCTCACGGACGCCCCTATGCGCGTCGCCGTCGTATCTTCAGCTGGCCCCGCAAGCTGCAACAGCGCGTCCTGGTTCGCCAGAAGATAGGCACCCCGCAGCGCAGAACGGAACGCTGTCGCTGCGCGAGCCGCGGTGAGTCGCTGGCTGGCTGTCATTCCGGCAAGAGCATGCGGACCCGTGGTTTCCCCAATGAGACTTCTGAACACGATATTGCTGCCCAGACTGTGGCTGATAACGTAGACATCCACATCTGCGAAATCTGCGTTACCGTCCCGCAGAGAGCGCGGGCAGGCCGCGCCCGTCCGCAGCTCTTCCGGTCCGTAGCGCGAGGGGCTGACACCCGGCGCCTCCAGCATCATCTGGCAAACGGTCGCGCGGACAGCATCCCTTACGCGAGGCCCAAACTCCCCGAGGTAGGCCACGGCGTCACCGAACCCGTTGATCAATATCGATTCCTCGATCAGGCAATTGATGCATGTCCGGTGGCCGGCCATGACGTCCTGTTCCCGGTCGATGAGATCTTTTTGCCGACCTTCCAATTCCCCCGTGTAATAGATTTCGTACACGCGCAGGGGAGCAACTCCGTCCGCCTCAATTACATCGCTCCGGCATTCCTCTCCCAGTCCGGCCGTTGCGAAATCGAAGGTGTGCAACCGTATGCCCTTCGGGTAGGTGTCGGGATCGTCCTCTTTGCAGCTTCGGTCCAATTGGTCCAGTTGGCCTTCTGGCAGGCATGCCCCCAGTCGCTCCGCTATGCGGGTGACCGCACCCGGTTTGCCGGCGCCTGAACCGATATCGCGCCGTACGCTATAACCGGGGCATCGCTCGCTGCCCATCCCGTGAATCATCAGCAACCGGACCTGTCGGTCCTGATGGAGCTGATTGATGCCCCTCACGCTGGGGGGATTTCCGCGCACGTCTTCAAGATCGAGTCCTGAAGTGAAAGAGACACACCCCTAACGTGAATCTAATGGCGGTCCCCGATTAAAATCCCGAACCGCTCCGCGAATTCCGGGGTTCTCGCCCACGAGCTTCCCGGAACCAACGCGATCAACTCAGTGAAAACACGGGTAAAGGCGTTCCTCATTTCATAATCCGTGAGGCGCTCTGCCGCATCGGCGGAAAGCAAGGGACGAATATCCGAGATCAAACCGGCGCGATCCATCTTACTCCACATTCGCTGCTCGGCCTGGGCACGGGTGATGGTTTGCTCGTTCCGGTCAAGATACTTACCGAATAATTCGACGATACGAGCGGTGTTCAGATTTTGAAGTACAGATAGTGCATGAGCCACGTCCAGAAGATCGCGCCCTTTATCTCGCTGGAGCAGCGCGCGGAGCTTGGTGGCAAGCATCTCTTCCGGCGTAAAGGTCGGAATCTGAGCGCAACCTGAGAACCAGGGATTGTCCACGGCCAGGGCAATCTCGTAAGGTCGGTCGAAGGTTTCAGTTTCGCGAGTATTGATTTCGATCTTGAGCCGGAGGGCCGAACCGCCATGTTCCGGGTCGATGCGATAGACAAGCTTGGGCGCAATCGCACTTTGCTCGAAATTTGCGTCACCGAGCCAGCTTAGGGTATCCCGCATGCGGTCGAGGATCGGTCCTATCGGACCGTGTGTGGTTCTCACCAGGTCGATATCTTCGGAGTATCGTAACGGCTGCGGGAAATGGAGCTTGTTGAGGGCGGTGCCACCGCGAAACCGCATTTCGCCGCGCAGAACCTCATCATTGAACAGATCAATGAGGGCGCGGCTGATAACCAGATCCTGCTCGATTTGAGCGAGCTCGGCCCAGGGTGCGAAGCTGGCCCAGGCCGTAATATGCATGGCCGGGATCATCAATCGATCTCCGGCACTCGGCTCACGGTGACATGCCAGCGTTCATTACGCTCAGCGAAGGCTCGCTGTGCCGCGCGGTCTCTTGCGCCGATCGGTTCGAGTGCGGTCCATGGGAGCGGTCCAGTCTCGTTCAGGATGGCGTGAAGCGGTTCTGCCTGATCAGCAAGACCGAGGTCATCGAGCATATAACCAAGGCGCTGCACCACGGTGCGCTCGAAGGCACCAGCAAGGCTTGCCAGCTTGTCCGGAATGATCTGCGGGCCGAGATCACTGAGGACGGTCGCAATATTGTCCAGGCCGGCAGTGGCGTGCCGGTAGCGGAGCAGATCGAGCATCGTCAGCTCGGGGCTAGAGACCTTAATAAACCCAGCCTCGGTCTTGTACTCCTGCAGTCCGCCGGCAATCTCACCCATGTCTTTTCGGTAATAGAAAACAATGAGCGACCGCCCTGCCCTGATATTCGGTAAGCGCTTATCGGTAATCACCTGGTACTGCATGACCGCCTGATGGGTCGCACCATGGTGCTCTGCTGCTTTCAGCAAGCCGACATAGTAAGGGCAGCCTTCATGGCGCATTAGGCTGTCGATATAGAAAGAAGGAGGCGGCGCCCCAAGCGCGAGGTACTGCGGCGGTACGATCACGTAGAAGCCGCGCCGCGGCATGATGAGATTGCCCCTGTTCTGCTGCCGCTTTGCCGCGTCAATAAAGGCGCGCCGGCTTATGCCGAGATCTTCCTGGGCTCGCTCAGGCGTGAGCACAAGCCGGCCCTTTGAAAGCAGACGGTCAAGATAGGATGAAAAGGAATAGGAGCGTTCAGACATCATGTATAAATATCCGCTATAAATGCGTATATTTCAACATGATTCTATATTTTGGTCGTTATCATGTAGGAAAACCCCCTAAAAACGCGGGTTTTCCTACATGATACTCGGCGTATCACTCGAACACAAAGGACGCTGCACGATGCCCACAGCTGCCAAGCGACACCCAGAATTACCCATCAACACGACACCCTCCGAAATCGATCGGTAGTAGATCCCGTACGGGCTTGCCGAGGGCTGGTGACCCGCTGGTTCTTCGGCCGGGATCAGCCGGCGGCCATCCGGATGAGCGCGGTTGCGCGCTACTGCCAGTTGAACGTAGCCCCAACCCCATACGTCCGCGGCATCCCGTAGTTCGACCCGAATCCCACGCTGGAGAACAGCACCTGCGTGCGATAGGTCTCGTCGAAGAGATTCTCCGCCCACAGGAACGCATTCCAGGTCCGGTCCGCATTGGAGATGCCGATACGGGCATCCGCCAGCCAGTAGCTGTCCTCGATGGCCTCGGCCGGTGCGCGGATGATGTCGAAGGTCACCTCGTCCTGGTAGACCGCAGCCAGCATGACATCGGCGACGAGATCCGGCGTCAGGTTCCACTCATAGCGCACGAGCGCGTTGAAGCTCAGCTCGGGTGAATTGGGCAGTTCGCTCCCTTCCGCCACGCCGGCCACCTGCGAACGCGTGATCTCGGTATCGAGGAGCCCCAGCCCCAGCCGGACATCCAGCCCCACCGCCGGGCGCCACCACAGCTCGGCCTCGGCGCCGGTGACCTCGGCATCACCCACGTTCGTGATCCCGAACAGCGTACCCACGGGCGAGTCGAAGAGACCTCCGTAGAACTGAAGGTCCTCGTAATCATAGAAGAACACCGCCGTATTGAACTGCATCGTGCCGTCCAGGAGAAGGGACTTCGTGCCTATCTCGTAGGCATACATGGTCTCCTCTTCGAACGCGGTCAGATCGGCCGGGTTGAACGTCAGCTGCCCCTGGAAACCGCCGGACTTGAAGCCCTTGCTGATGCTCGCATAGACCAGCGTGTTCTCGAATCCGGAGTAGTCGACGCCCAGCTTCCCGGACAGGTCATCCACATCGTAGTCGTTGGAGACGGGAGGAAAGACCTGGATCTCGGCCCCGCCGGCGAGCAGGTAGGTGAAGGCATCACTGAACTCCTTCTCCTCGTTCGTATAGCGCAGGCCGGCTGTGAGCTTCCAGTCCTCCTGCCACTGCCATTCCGAGTGGACGAACAGGGCCTGCGAGTCCGTCTCCTGGCGGTACTCGTTGCCGATCGCATCGACCCCCGCCAGGCCCAGGAGCGGCAGCAGGTCGGATGCGTCGAACCGGTCGCGCGTCTCCACGTCGTCGTTACCGTAGAACGCGCCCCCGATCAGCACCCAGTCGCCGCTGGCGTACGTGGCGCGCAGTTCCTGCGAGAACTGCTCGACTTCATTCAGGAAGACACCATCCAGCTGGATGAGACTCGACGCGTCGCGATCCTCGATGTGCAGCCGCTGCAGTTTCTCGAAGCCGGTCACGGAGGTGAGCGTCAGCGCGTCGGACAGCGCCCAGTCGATGGTCAGCGCGCCGCCCAGGGCATCGAGGTCCATCTCCGACTCGTTGGACGCGGCCGAGGTGAAGGGATCCGTAATATCGTCATCCGCGGGGGTGAAGGGGTTGTCGACCTTGGTCAGCCAGACGTCCGACTGATCCTCGCCGCCGTGCGCATTGAACAGGACGGTGATCTCGTCGTTCGGCTGCCACTGGAGCAGCCCGCGCCAGGAAGTGCGGTCGATCTCGCCGACGTCCTCGCCGGTCAGCCGGTTGGTCTGGTGGCCCTCGCCCCGCTGGTAGGTCTGTGCGGCGAAACGCCCGTTCAGACCGGGGACGATCTGGCCGCCGATGGCGCCCTCCGCGCCGACAAAGTCGTAATTGCCGACGTCCAGCGTCGCGGTCGCGTTGAAGTCCTCCGTCGGCTTCCGGCTGATGAAGTTCACGGCACCGGCCGTGGTGTTGCGTCCGTACAGCGTCCCCTGCGGCCCTTTCAGCACCTCGATCCGCTCCAGGTCGAACAACTGGAACGTCAGCATGGCGGGCGACACGAGGTACACCTCGTCCACATAGATGCCGGCGGCCGGGTTGTTGTTGACCGCATAGTCATTGAGACCGACGCCGCGTATCACGACGTTCGGGATGCTGTTCGCGAGGGTCTCGTTGATCTTCACGTTAGGCGTCTGGGCGGCCACGTCTTCCGGTTTGAAGAAGCGCAGCTCACGGATCTCGTCGGAGCTGAACACGCTGACGGCCAGGCCGACATCGTTGAAGCTCTGCTCGCGCTTCTGCGCGGTCACGATGATCTCTTCCAGCGCCGGCGTGGCATCACCGGCCTGCGTGTGCCCCTGGTTGGGCAGCAGCAAGGCACAGGTCAGAGTGCCGATGGCGGTCCAATGGATTGTCTTCATTTTGCTAACTCCAGGGGATAGTGAGATCAATGTGTCAGCCTTTGTCCGTCATGAATCCCGGCATGTCGTAGCCGTCGATTTGCTTCACGGAAGGCGGCGGATAGGCGAGCTTGCTGTGGCTGAGTCCGGTCTTCACCAACGCGTCGGCCATATGCACCGCGAGCGGGATGGGGTCGATGACCGGGACGTCGTGACCGGCCTCCTGCAAGGCCGCACTCATGGCGTCAGCACAGCCGAGGAAGCCGGTGCAGCCGAGGATCATGTAGTCCGCATGGTCCGCCTCGATGGCGGCGATCGCCTTCCCGGTGAGCGCCTTGTTCAGCGCCTCCATGCTGTGGCTGATGTCGAGGACCGGGATGTCGACGGCCTGGAAGGAGGCGTAGTTGTGTGTCAGGCCATAGGTCGCGACCAGATTGTCGATCAGAGGCCGCAGCCGCTCGAGCACGGTGATGAACGCGAAGCGGTGGCCCAGCGTGCTGGCCACATGCATCGCGGTCTGGCAGGGACCGAGCACCGGGATGGACACCACCTCGCGGCAGGCGTGCAGCCCGGGGTCGCCCATGCAGTCGATGATGATGGCGTTGGCGCCCTCGCGCTCGGCGTCGATGGCCTTGCGGATCGTACCGGGCAGACTGAGCGCCTCGTCGAACTCGGATTCGATGGACGAGGGGCCCTGGTCGATCAGGCTGTGGCGGATCTCGAGGTCGTCGCGCAGGAACGGCTCGACCTCCTCCAGCGTCCGGATGCCGCGTGTCACGATCGGCGTGATCAGCTGAATGATGGTCTTCTTTGGTCCGGTCATGATCTTCCTCCAGGGGTGCTCCCGGTCAGTCCGGAATCTCTTCCAGCGGCACGAAGTCCTCTTCGATTCCGAAGCAGCGCGGGCCGAATACGGCCAGCGACTCCGGCCGCCGCATGATCGGCGCAGCGCTCGTGGCGATGACTTTCACGCGCTGTCCGTATTTCAGGTTCTCTACGGTGATGGGTGTCGCCGTCTCCCGGTCCACCAGGCAGATCAGATCGGGGACGATGGCGCGTGTCCTGCCGTCCTCTCGGGCGACGAGATGCTCGTTCTGGAAGGTGACTTCCATCTTCCGGCCCGAGCCGTCCAGCGCGTTCAGATGGCAGTGACCGACAGAGAACCCGGCCTTCGTCTCGCGCTGGATGTCCGCCACCTTGCCGTCGAACAGCACCTTGCAGTGATTGTAGTAGGGCGTGGTGCGCAGGTATTCCACCAGCGTCTCGACCGGGTCGCCCTCGCGGCGGCCCCGCTCGATGGCCCGGCCGATCTCCATGGCGAGATTCAGCGTGCCGCGCACGGCACTGCGTTTCAGGTCCGCGCCGCTCATCGGGTAGCTCGAGATGATCACGCTGCAGCCGAGGTGGACCGAGGTGATGCGAGCGAGATCTTCCGCGGATTTCGCATCCGCGGTGTCGACGATCACCGAGCTGAGATGATCGTCGGTCACCGACAGGGGCGTGCAGGGCACACCGAAGATGTTGTAGGTAACCATCTGGATCTCGGGGAACGCACGCCCCATGCCGTCGGCATCGATCAGCGGCAGTCCCGCCCGGGCTGCCGCCATCACCGGTATGAGGGAGTTCAGCCCGCCGATCTCGATGCCGACCAGCGCATCGGGTTTGCGGCCCAAACGCTGGGCGAGACGCTCGATCGCGAGATCCACGTCATCGCCGCAGGCGGCCTTCTCGCCGAGTACCGCGGGCACGCCCAGCATGGCGATCGTGAAAACCAGAGCATCGTCATCGATCTCCCCGGCATCGACGATCTTCGGCGCCCCGAATTCCTGGATCGCACTCAGCGCCAGCACGCGGCCGATGTAGGGATCCCCGCCGCCCCCGGTGCCGAGGAAGGCGGCGCCGGTCGAGATGTCGTGCAGGTCCTCGGTCGTGATCTCCATAACGCTCAGCCCTCATCAGCCGTCAGGGAAGCGGCGAGTTCGCCCGCCACCTTGAGGCGAATCCGCACGGCCCCGCCGGGCATGTAGGCCAGCGGGATCTCCTCCTGTTCGATCACCTGCAGCGTGCCCGCATCCGCGCCGGCCGCGACCGCACGCTCGATGGCCTCCTCGCGGGCGGTCTCCAGCGCCTGCTCGCGCCCCACGGCCTCGTAGGCGAAGATGCGGTCCGTCTCGCCGCTCACCTGGGCGATGGAGGCGCCGATGGCATTGGCGACGCCGGCGTGTTCCGGGACGATCATCTCCGAGGTACCCGGAATCTGCTCTGCCACCAGCACCGCACCGCCGCCCACCAGTATCAGGGGGATCGGGTCGCCGCTCGTCTTCATGCGGTCCACGCCTTCGGCGATCATCTGGTGGATACGCCGGCGCGCGGCCTTCACCAGTCCGGGATCGAGATCGGCCACCCGGGAGGCATCGCCGATGTCCGCATCGCCGGCGGCCACGGCGATGTCGGTGGCGCAGAGCGTATCGCCGCCGAACACCTTCGCCTCCTCGCGCAGGCGGTAACCCACGGAGCGCGGCCCGATCCGGATACCGCCGTCCGCATCCCTGGCGACGAGCGAACCGCCGCCGAGACCCACGGCCAGGATATCGGGCATGCGGAAGTTGGTCCGCACGCCGCCGATGTCCACGGTGATGGAGGACTCCCGCGGGAAGCCGTTCGACAGCATCCCGAAGTCCGTCGTGGTACCGCCGATGTCGGCGACCAGGGCATCCTTCAGACCCGACAGGTAGGCCGCACCGCGCATGCTGTTCGTCGGGCCGGAGGCGAACGTGAGCACCGGGTACTTCTCCACGAAGTCCGCGCTCATGAGCGTGCCGTCATTCTGGCTGACGAAGAACGGCGCCTCGATGCGCAGCTGCTCGAGTGCGGAACGGAAGGAGGCAAGCACCGAGGCCGAGAGGTCGGCAAGGCTTGCGTTCATGATCGCCGCGTTCTCGCGCTCCAGGATGCCCATGCGGCCGATACGCGAGGACACGGTCACCTGCGCCTCCGGGAACTCGTTCAGGACGATCTCCTCGGCACGCTGCTCCATGTCCGCATTCACCGGCGAGAAGAGGCCGGTCAACGCCACCGTCTTCAGGCCCTTCCGGCGGATGTCTCTGGCCGCCTCCGCCACCGCCTGCTCGTCCAGGGGATCGGCGATGCGTCCGTCGAACTGGTAGCCGCCGCGGATCAGGTAGTGGGCGGAGCCGACCACCGCGGCGATGTCCTCCGGCCAGTCGGTCAGCGGCGGCAGGCCGCGGGTCGAGGGCATGGCAATCCGGATCACGCCGACGGGCAGCAGGTCGTTCCGCTGGACGAAGGCGTTGGTGAAATGGGTGGTGCCGATCATGACGCCCGAGATGCGCCCGGCATCGATGTCCGCGGCCTTCTGCACTTCGCGGATGGCCGCGATGATGCCGTCGCTCACGTTGGCCGAGGTGGGAGCCTTATGGGTCGACAGCACGGTCCGGCCGTCCATGACGACAGCATCGGTATTGGTACCACCCACATCCACGCCGATACGGATCACTGATGCGTACTCCCCGCCTTACCCCGCTGACTTCAGAACCTTGCATCGGGCCTTCCGGCCGCAGAACACCTGCCCCGGGTAGGGTGGGGTATCAGATCGGGTAGGTCAGGCCTCCGACCGCGTTAGAGGAGGCGGCGCCGGATGGTGGCGGAAACGGCATCTTTCCGGGAGTTCACGCCCAGTTTGCCGAAGATGTTCTTCATATGGAACTTGACCGTGTTGATGGAGAGGTCCATCGCATCGGCGATCTCCCGGTTCGAGCGGCCCTGAATCAGGAAGCGCAGCACCTCCTGCTCGCGGGGACTCAGGGCGGATTCCACCTCGCCGGGGTGGCGGGCCGCGCTCCGCATCTCGGTGGCCAGCTCGGTCAGGAAAACGTCGCGGAGCCGGTTGCCGCGGCGCCGCTCCGAGGCGGCGGCCAGCTCGGCGATCACGTCCGCCAGCACGTCGCTCTCGTCGAGGAAGGGCCGTTTCAGCCCCTCGAACAGGGCCGGCGCGAGCGCGGCCTCGAAGGCGGCATGGGCTTCTTCCTGGCGTCCCAGCTTCCACAGCGCCGCGGCCAGCAACAGCGACAGCGTGATCAGCGAACGGTGATGCCGCCGGCGGCGCGCCCGGTCGGCCTCGGGTGCGAGCAGACGCGCTGCGCGATCGTACTCTCCGGCGGCCAGCAGAGCGCGTCCCGCCTGCCAGATGTGCAGGTGATGCACGACCGGGTCGGTCGCCCCGTTGTGATCCTGCACGGCACCGGCGTTACCGCCGTCGCCCGGCGCCAACTCACCGTACCCCGCCTGCAGCAGGTCGATGGCCAGAGCGAGCCGCGTGATGCCGCGATTGACGGCGGTCGACTTCGCCCGGCGCACGATGTTCTGCTGGGCGGCGGCATCGCGTCTCGCCCGCGCGATCTTCAGCGCCGTCGAATACGCCGCCAGGTACACGTCGAACCAGGCATCGAACCGCTCGATGTGCGCGAGCGCCTCCTCCACCAGCTGACCTGCGGCATAGAGATTGTTCTTCTCGTATTCCACTTCCGCCAGGAACGCCCGGCCGATGGCCGCAGAGTCATGCCCGGAGCCGAAATTCTCCACCGCCAGCTCGTAGCCCTCCCGGTACAGCGCCTCGGCATCCCTGAGGCGCGCCTGGGCCATGCAGGCACAGCCCTCGTGGAAATAGATGAACACCTCGCCCCACTGCGAGCCCATCCGGCGGAAGTGCATGATCGCCTGGTCGCCGGCCGCCATCGCCTCATCCAGCCGTCCGGTCCGCCCGTACAGCGCACACAGCAGGTTGTAGCAGACCGCCTTCATCACGTGGTTATCGTTGGCCAGCGTCTCGCCCAGCCGCTCGAGCTTGCGCACCTCGCTCTCGCCGATGTCGCGGTCGCCATAGCGCGCGAGCAGACTCTCCATCAGCCGCCCCTCGCACTCGAGCTGCCGATCGGTGGATGGGTCGTCCAGGTACCGGGCCGCGAACTCGCTGAACTCCCGTTCCGCCGCGGCGACCTCGCCGATGCGGGCAGTCAGGAACATCCTCGCCAGCCAGACCCTGGGATAGCGCTGAGTCACCTCCGCCGGGATCTTCGACATCGCATGCTCGACGATGCCCACGTGGCCGAGCAGCGCGTAGTGCCAGCCGCCCAGCGACTCCAGCAGGCCCGCGATGCGCTCCGAATCGCCGCTGCCGAGTGCGTGCTGCACGGCCTCCTGGGTATGGCCGTGCTCGCCGAACCAGCCGGCCGCCATGCCGTGCAGCTCACGGAGCTGCGCCTCGGACTGACGGCGCAGGCGCTCCTGCAGGAACTCCGAGAAGAGGCGGTGGTAGCGATACCACGCGCGGTCACGATCCAGCGCATGCACGAACTGATCGCGACGCTCGAGGCGCTCCAGGATCTGCCAGGAATCGTGGCGCCCGCAGAGCAAATCGCCGAGCTCGCCGTTCACGCGCTCCAGGATCGAGGTGCGCAGCAGGAAGCGCTGCTCCTCCGCGCCGAGGTTG
Source organism: Lentisalinibacter sediminis (assembly GCF_040706615.1). Lineage (NCBI taxonomy): Bacteria > Pseudomonadati > Pseudomonadota > Gammaproteobacteria > Woeseiales > Woeseiaceae > Lentisalinibacter > Lentisalinibacter sediminis. The sequence goes on from NZ_JAPDRF010000006.1 coordinate 65,376, forward strand.
TTCAACACCTGCTCCAGGAAATAGTCCACTAGATCGGAGCTGCGGCCGGAGACCTCCCGCAGCGTGTCCTCCATCGTCGCGCCCTCGGCCAGCCACAGCCGCACGGTCTGCAAGGCGACGGGCCAGCCCTCGGTGCGTTCGAAGAGCTCTTCGGCCCAACCCTCCGTGTCGTCCGGTTTCACCAGAGATCCGAGGAAGGTCTCGATCTCGGCAACCGAGAACCGGAGGTCCGCCTGATCGACCTCGACCAGCGCTTCGCGCATACGCAGATCGGCGAGCGACAGCTTCTCCGGATACTCCCGCGCGCTGATCACCAGGTGGATGTCTTCGGGCAGATCGGTCAGCAGCATGTGGACCAGGTCCCGGATCTCCGGGGCATCCGCGCGATGGAAGTCGTCGAGGATGATGACATGGGGTCCGCGGCACCGACCGAGCGCCGTCACCACGGCCGCCCGCACCGCCACCGACGGGGAGTTGGAGAAACCCTGCCGCGAATCCGGGAACTCGAATCCGGCGGAAAACCCGGCGGCCCGGCAGGCTTCCGTCAGATAGGTGAGAAACTGGAAGGGATCCTGGTCGTACTCGTCCAGCGAGTACCAGGCGACGGGTATCGAACGGGACAACAGCGACTCCCGCCACTCCGCCAGCAGGGCGCTCTTGCCGCAGCCAGCCGGTGCGTGGACGAGGCCGGCGCGCGCCGTGAGAATCTCGTCCAGCCGCGAAAGCAGGCCGTCGCGCCCCACCGGCTGGCGCAACCGGACCGATGGTGCCAGTTTGGATGCGATGACCCAGTCGGCTACGGGGGGTTCGTTCATAGATTGGAGGGCCTGGGAATCGTCTTCCGGGTGAGCATACCGAAGCGGCCGTGGATTGGTGAGGGGATCGGGCTAACCCCCATGTAGGAGCGGCTTCAGCCGCGACAGATCGGTCTGATCCGGAGCCATCGAGCGACACCTGCCGACATGAGATTGATAAGCAAAATCTACAGAGATCTTCCTATACAGATGCCTACCTACCTGATCCCCCGATTATGAGACAGGGGTTACGGCAGAATTTCGATGCTTTGCTAATCTCAGGCGTCCCTTCGTCGTAAGAACCCCATTGAGTTGGAATTACTCACCCTAGCCTTCGTCGCATTTGTTCTTCTCGGCATAATCCGGGCTTTCCTTCGATCGCCTACTACCATTGGTGGGCGCGGAGAACGCCGAGTCAACAGAATACTCCAGCGCCAACTGCCATCTGGCGAATACGCGTTTCGTCACGATATTACTCTCCCCACGGCTCTTGGACCGACCCAGATAGATCACATTGTCATATCGCGATACGGCATATTCGTGATCGAAACCAAGAATTACTCTGGGTGGATCTTTGGCGACGCCAAGTCCGCGTACTGGATGCAAGTCATCTATCGCAGTAAGAATCGCTTTCAGAATCCTCTACGGCAAAATTTCAAGCACACGAAAGCGGTTGAATCATTCCTGTCACTCAGCCCGCAATGCGTCTACTCGGTTGTCGCGTTCGTCGGTAAAGCCGAGTTCAAGACCGATCTGCCAGGAAACGTCGTTCACCTATCGGAACTGTGCTCCTTTATCCGGTCCCATAGAGAGATACTACTGAGCACGAGCCGCGTAAGAGAAATTGCGATCATGCTGACCGATCACCAAGAAGGTCGAGCCATTCGGCGGGAACCTGGGCTAGCTGCCGGGCCAGATAAGCCGCTCTGCCCCAGGTGCGGTCAACGGATGGTCTTGCGGAAGGCTCAGAAAGGAAAAAGCGCGGGGACCGAGTTTTGGGGCTGCCCTCGATTCCCTCAATGCCGGGGCATCAGGAAGATTCTTAGTTCCGACAATCCAACAATCACAGTCAAGCAGTAATTTTCGTCATGCCTCCTCAACGCTGGGCACAAGGAGAACCGCATTTAGACTGATCTGATTGACTTCGTTTTGACCGTATATTCATCCGATTCGGTGCACGAATGGTCAATCGGGGCTAAAGTTCTCCTACATACCGAGGAGGCGTGGCCCGCCGGCTGGGACTGGGATCAGCCGCTGCGTCGGGCCATCAACATGAGTGCCGTCCCCCTCTTCCGCCAGGTCGCGGCGGACATCGGCGGCGAGGTCGATGCCATCGGGCTCTCCGGGGATCTGCGAACCAGTGCGGTGGAGCGAGGTGACGCAATCAGCGTCTTTGCCTTCTGGACGGAGGCAGGGGCTTATCAGGCTACGAGAAAGGCACGGCAGGTATTCGTCGAGACGCTTGCTGACGCTAACAGTCGCTGAAGTGAAGAGTACTACCGCTAATTGGCACGGACATTTCTCGATAGCTTACCCAAGTACAATTCAACGTTGGCCGAGACTAATGGCGTTCCTGGGAGGCGGATGGGTCCGACGATCTCGCCTGAAGCAAGGCTTGAATACTCGCCATCCGAAAGGCGAGCGAGGAATCGATTCAGGTCTTTCGCGTTTCGCTCGTGCTTCTTGTCTAGTGTCTTGTCCGTAACGAATTCCTGGATCAGCAACAAACTTCTCGTGTACCCATATCCTTCAGCCTCACAAAGCGCGGCGGCGCTTGCTGTAAGCAACTGATACCTCACGTCTTTGAGCGCAATCTGACCACGTTTCCGCTTCTTGAATAGGGCTATCGCCAATTGTTGAATTCGTGCTATTCCATTAGACGCAGCGTTCGCCGCGTATCTTTCCAATGCACTTCCCAGAGCATCAGACACCTTCTCTCCAAACGTCTCATCCGCCTTTGCTTCTACCGCTATCAGGAACTTTCCGTGCGAATCCTCAACGTGCGCAGCGAGGTCGCTATTGCGAGGCTCACCGCGAAAACTATCAAATCGGAGCTTTGCCTCTGGCTCCGCTTTCCAGTGCAGTACAGGTCCGAAGGCCTGGTGATCTCGGAGCAAGATCTCGAGATCAGAAGGGAGATACTCTCCCCCACCCTCTAACCAAGCCCGAGCGGATTCTTTGGCGCTCCTACCGTCCACCCATTGCTGCGCGCTTTTCGGCGGCGCCAAGCGCTTCCAATCTTCCAGCGATTCGATCAGTTCTTCGTTCTTATAAATGACCAACTAGGTTACTCCGATCGGCTGTCGCGCATGACCAACCGCTGGACGCAGGCGAGTAGGAGTCTGACCCCATCCAGATGGGCATCGACGTAGCGATCGAACTCGCGTTCAATACCCTCTTCAATTCGCTCGTTTGAATAGGGGTGGGTAATCGGGAGATTTCCGTGAGCAAAAGCATTACGAAGACTGTAGATTGCTTTTGGATAATCCTTCAACTTCTCTTTCTGTTTGTTGTTCGCGCCTAGAAGTTCACTGATCGCTGAATTCAGCTGGGCTTGGGCTTTGCCAAAGCTTGTCGGGAACAGTGCCTCGAGGCCTGCGCAAATCCAGACGGCCGAATCGGGACTGCTATCCATCTGCGCGATTCTGAGTAATGACAACAAAAGCCTCTCTATATCGGAATCAGCGATCTGAACCACGCGTCTTTCCAACGGTGCGAGCCAGTCAAAACAAAAATCCAAGGGGATTCGTTGAATGTCTGGCCATTGTCCGTCTAAAGAGCTTGTCCACGCATAGTCATAATCATACGCCGATAGATCAATCTCCACGTCTGGTAGCTCGGCATCCATAGAAACGCGCACGCCTCCGAAATCCGCACTGCCGGGCGCGGAGATATTCATCGCAAGAAACACGTTGCACAGATGATAGGAGACGAAGAACCGCGGGTACTGCCACGCAGCCCTTTCGCTGGGAATCTCTCCTGCGATGGACACTTTTGCGGTGATGGACAAGTGCTTTAATGGACGCTTCTTCGTCTTGCTAGACAGCTCCAAGAGCCTCCGTGCGACCAGGGACCAGTCCAACTCAATTGCTATTTTCGCGCGGCCGTGTGTATACACCTGCTCTGATGCGAGGCGCGGCAGATCGCGCCATGCGCTCTGATGCATCTCACGCATGAACTCATCATGTCCTTCGACCTCTCTTTCGACCGAGGGGAACAAGATCTCGACTGTCCAGTCGGTATCACGCATACCTGTAACGCCAATGGGCCAGCTCCATACCCCGTCGCTTGCGGACTCCAGTTCCAATATCACGTTGCATCAGACGCGCTATCGAACAGCACTCAGGCCCCCGCAACTTCGGACATCAGCGCTCCTTGCCTTAGCAGACTCCCCCTTGGCACGAGAAGACTTTCCGTGTCCAACTTATAAGGCAGAACATGTAGCACCTCGTTGCCCTCTCGATACCAGAATGGTGCCAGAGGTTCGGTGAAGCTCTCGCAAGCTGGGTAAATCAGCATGACCTCCTGGAACTCCTGATTTTGCAGATATTTCTGCGCGTACCCGAACAACTGATACACATCCGCCTGGGATATCCCGTACCTCTCGCCGCGATTGGCCTGATCTATAAGCTTCCACTTCGTATCAGCGATGACTCGCATGTGGCCTCGACTCAACACGAGATCTGGTCGCAAGCGGAACATCCGACGCTCGCGATGTTCCTCGATGAGTGCCTTGCCATGCACCTGGGATGCTACTCGCCAATCACGGAACTGTTGCGGAATCTTCGAGGTGACGTAAGCCTCGAATACTGCTTCCATCGGAAACAGCATCGAAACCACCCGATTCTCGCCGCGTCGCGTCAGTGGGTTCAGGCTATCGAGAATTAGTCGGCACAGCGGCATCGCCGGCGCGTAATGCTGAGCTAACCTGTCACGCCGTAGCCGTTGAAAGTCGGAATTTCGATCAGAAGTCCCGGGTACGCGATCAAACCAAAAGAGTAGCTCACGGCAACGTTGCTGATTCGTTGAGTCCTTCGTAAGGCGATCGACAATGAGCAGGGCGCCTTTGATTAGTCGGTTTATTGGTCGATCGATATCAAACTCATCAAAGCTGCAATAGACCCTGCTCGAATTGTATGAATTACGTCGAATGTGCTCGGTGAGGTTAAGCTTACCCCTGAGGAACACCAGATTATCTTCCTCGCTGACATAGTCTCGAGCGATACCCTTCCGAGCAATAGTGGTTACCTGTTCGAGATAACAACGCATGAGCAACTCGAACAGCGGCATGTTGTGTGCATCGAGGTCGGCTGCGTTGCCCTCGAAGAAAGGAGACTCCGCTAATTCGATCAGCATCTTCACCAACAATCGCCTGGCTGCAGTCGATTCCATACGCTTGGAAACCTTCGGCAGCACCTCTATCTGAGCGCCGTCGGTCAGGCGGATCACCCCCACATAGTTCTGGACGCGTAGCTGCTCCTGCCCCCTTGGTCTCAGATAAGTGAGTATTGGCGTGTAATCAGGTACATCCGGCTCGTCGGTCTCAAGGATGCTGAGGACGGCATCGAAGTGCTTTTTGCTGAGCCGGAGATTACCGTCGGGGAGGGACTCGTCCGAGTCTGCGCGGAAAATTCTCCCGTACTCAGAGACGGTTAGCATCAATTTACCGGCCGTCCCCTAAGGTCTCATAGATCTTGCGGTAAGCCTTCGGATTAGAGAGGGCGGCTTCGTTCAGGGCGTAGACCACCTTTGAATGATTACTGCCGCTGGCGAAGAGGTTGTCTGCAACTCTCTTCTCCAGGACGAACTGCGCGTCCGCGTCGTCGATCTGATCATCCCCGAGGACAGCGCGGACCTTGCTCCAATCCTCGAAAAAATACTCCTGCAGAAGCGGTATCACTTTCCGCTTAAACGCTTCCTGTAAAGACGCCCTATTGAGGAAGTATGCATGCCCAATCATGTGCTCACGATCAAAAAGCGCCTCAATTCGTCGGTTCATTGCCATCAGCATCTGTCCCAGATCGATTGTCTCGCCCGACAATACGACCGGCTCTAATAGGTCTGGATTAGGCATTAACTCCTTGAAATCGAAACGCCGGCGCAGCGCTGTATCGATATGCGCAAGCGAGCGATCCGCCGTATTCATCGTTCCAATTACATCTAAGTTCGCTGGGACACTGAACATATCCCCAGAGTACGGCAGCGTTACGGTCAGTTCATTAAGGGCGCCGGAGCGTTTGTCTTCCTCAAGCAGTGTTATGAGTTCGCCCAGAATCTTCGAGATATTGCCGCGATTGATCTCGTCGATGAACAGAGCGTACCGATTCTCTGGATCCCGACGGGCCCGTTCGCAGATCCGCCGAAACACGCCCAACTCAAGGGTATAGCCGACCTCCGCGGTCTCTGCCTCATCGTTACCCAAGACCGGCCGTATACCCTCTACAAATTCCTCATAACTATAGGACTGATGGAAGGTGACGAAAGCATACCGTTCGATCGACTTCTGACTAGCCTCGGGTCCAGCCTCAAATTTCTCAATGGCACCAAGCACATGCTCACCCGACTCAGCCCACTCCGGCACAAGACTCCAACGGCTCGACTTATCTTTATCAAACCACGCTGGCTCATGCCGCTTAGCAACGTTGACGTACTCACACTCGGCTACGGTATGCGCCTGTAGGTTTCCCCAGATCGTCGCGTTGACGCCGGACTCACGTCCCTGCACCCGTGCCTTCGACTTGATGAACTTGTGGCGCACAAGCTCGGATACCTTTACAGGCCCGCCCCCCATATCGTGGAGCGCCGCCGCAATCACTTCGTACCAAGTTAACTGACCGATGGTTTCGTCCATCCAGTCGTCAGGCGTCACCTCCGAGGCCGCATCCGTGTACTTCGGAAAATACTGCTCCTTGAGCATGTAAGTCTTCCCAGTGCCAGGAGGCCCGTACAAGATGAGATTCATTGCCTCTCCCACAACAGGCTCATCGGCGCCACCCTCAAGCTTCGCATCACTGACCGTCAACTTCCTCAAAAGAAACCAGCAGAATGTATTAAAAAACGCGAAGTCCGAATCGTCGACACCGTGCTCGACAAGAAAATCGTGTATCTCGTGATTGACATCGAACCAGTCGGAGCTGGACCGCGGCTCCAACCCGAACTGCTCGGCGAGCGCCTCGCGGAGATCGAGGATATCTTGTCTCTTGACGATCGTCGCAAGAGATTCCGGAGCAACTGCCGAAAATACGCGTCGGGTCACCAGTCGAGGAACGCGCGCAATCTCTCCGGCATCCTTCCGTTCCTGAAATTCATTGATAATGTTCGAGAACGTGTTTGGTGTGGGACTTCTGAGTATCTCCTTCGTCATGCGCGGAAGTGCATCGCCGAGTGCTTCTTTGGCTGACCGCGCCAGCACTCCCTGTCCAGCGTTCGCGACTCCGTTCTTCATCTCGAACCAGAGCCGGTCAATCAACTCGTCATCGACGATCCCCGTTTCCTTGGCCTTTTGAGCCGCCGCGACGATTTCCCGATAATGCGATACCCAATCAGGCCGAGGATTCTCCTCCTTATACGCCGCGAACATCTGCGCCAAGGTCTGACCCGTCGCGCGCTCCTGCCACATCTTATGGACTCCTTCGGCAAATTCCCGTTTGATAGATATCCCCGATGATTGGGGAGACCAATTCTGCTCTGGGAATTCCCTGTTGAGATCTGATATGGGGACCGATGCCTCTGTCAGATCGTCTCGGACTTCCTCAAATTCGACCATGACATAGCGGAGATCATGATCTTTCTGTTGGTGCCAGTGCGGCGCCATGAAAGGCGTTGAGCATGCTCGGGCTTTCGCTACGAGCCCTCGCGAGTTCCCGGTTCCCAGCCGTATGAAATAGACCGGATCACCCGGTAGAACTGCTGTCGAGTTGCAGGCCCAGTACGTTCGGTCTCCCTGTGAGAACCCGAGACGACCATCTTCTTGTCCCGCTCCACCTTCTTTTTGTCTCGCTGGATTCCACGTCAGCAAATATGCAGGTCTGACCTTATCGAAATACTCTCGGCATAACCTAGCTGCACCATGCTGTGCGCCCTCGTCTTGCATCCGTGACTCGGTGAAGAGCCCGGGAACTAGATGCTGGTAGTTTGTGCGTGCCTCGACAGTAACGTCGGCCGGCTTGAATCCCTCTACGGTCAAGCGGAACTCGTTTCCCATGATGTCCGCCTCTACTACCGCGGCCTCTCCGCACACGTGACTGGTGCGTCCCCGACTGAGGATGAGTAATCGCGTGTCCGCGGTGAGCTTTCGGATTACGATGTTCTCATACCAGCGCCGATGCTGTGGGTGGTCATCTAGGTCGAAGGAGAATACCTGGCGCGACGAGTCTCCGATTTCGGTGGGGTCTACGCGAAGAGTCCAGATCGGGACGATCTTTTCGTCATAGGGAATTGCTGTATTTGCCACCGACTTCTCCGTTGGTAGAAATGCTGAGTCCCAGTACACCTTTAATCTCTCGGGATTATGCTTCATAAAGCGCTAATCCTCGAACGAGTGGCTGATAGCCCCCTAGAGCGCCGCTTTCACCGGCCGCTAAGCAATTGCTAACATTTCTGCTCAGGAGATCGATAGGTGAGACGCCATGGAAGATCCACGGAGCGCCGGCTGCCGTACTGCCGCTTTCAAGTGGCTGCAAACCCACTGGGAAGGCACCGGTGACACGATCCCACGGGAAGCGTTAAGGCACGGCTTCACTTTCGAGGGGGAGAGGGTCCAGCTAATCGGCCCGCAGGGAATCTTCAAGCCAAGGCAGATTGCTCACTATCCGCTGTCGATAACAACGACTACCAAGAGCCCCTACAGCGACTCCTTCGAGCCAGGCACTGACTTTCTACTCTATAGCTACCGTGGTAGAGACCCCGAGTTTCACGAGAATCGGCGCCTACGGAACGCGATGCACGATCGAATCCCGCTCATCTACTTCTTCTCAACGATCCCCGGTCGATATTTAGCGATCTGGCCCGTATATGTAGTCGGGGACAACCCGAGCCGCTTGCAATTCACTGTTGCGGCTGATGAACCGGCGCAGCTCAAGTACGAGAGAGACGATAGCGACGAACATACTCGCCGTAGCTACACCACCCGGCTGGTTCGCCAACGAATGCACCAGCGATCGTTTCGGGACAGGGTCTTACAGGCCTATCAGGAGCGATGCTCCATCTGCCGCCTGCACCACTCTAAGCTCCTAGATGCTGCCCATATCATTGGGGATACGAAGGAGACCGGAGAGCCCGTGGTGCGCAACGGGCTATCGCTCTGCAAGATCCACCATGCGGCATTCGACAATCTGTATTTTGGCATACGACCGGATTACGAAATCGTGGTGCAACCCGAGATCATGGAAGAGGAAGATGGTCCGATGCTCAAACATGGACTGCAGGAGATACACGGATCGCGCATTTTCGTACCGTCTAGATCTCGCGACCGGCCAGATCCTGAGAGACTACGAGTGAGATTCAACACATTCGCTGAGGCTGCAAACCTCTGAGTAATAAGTTGCTCCGAAAATAGAAGATCGTGCTGCGCCCGTTTCCGTGGTTGGAGCCTCTCAAGTCCCGACTATCACGCCCACTGATTGCGTTCGCTGTAGTTCCACAACTCGGCAAGCCACCCCTTTCCAAGTTTCTTGACCATGATAGACTCACGCTGGGCTCGCAGACAGACCTTGTGCCATGGTTCGTGGCACGTGAAATAAATGTCGGGGACTATGCTTCCGACGATAGCCTTACATAGCACGATCTGTTATGTGGACTTTGCATCGCGTAAGAGTGTCTGCGAGCCCATTCCAACATGTCACACTTGACCGCATTACAATCTGCTAAGTCCCTTTCCGATCTTGCGCCGTTGCTTGGCTTTGAACCCAAAGCCATTTCCTACATCCTCTACAAGACGCCTGACGCGTCGAAGTACAGCACGTTCGAAATCTCCAAACGCTACGGGGGAACGCGGACGATCAACGCGCCCAATGAACGCCTAAAATTATTGCAGAAGCGTACATCCGAGCTTCTCCAAAATTGCGAAGCCGAGATCAAGAGTCAAGCGGACTGGCGTGACCAGTTCACACATGGGTTTAAGCGGAAGCGTTCCATCATCACGAATGCCAAATTGCATCGTGGCCGCCGGTACGTATTTAACCTTGATCTACACGATTTTTTTGGAACGATAAATTTTGGTCGTGTGCGAGGATTCTTCATCAAAGACAAAGGATTCTCCCTAAACCCAGCTGTTGCGACCGTTATCGCGCAGATTGCGTGCCACAATAACTGCTTACCGCAAGGTAGCCCGTGCTCGCCCGTCATTTCCAATCTGATCGGTCACATTTTGGACGTTCATCTCGTTAGTCTTGCGTCACGTCAAGGCTGCACTTATTCCCGCTATGCAGATGATCTAACGTTCTCCACCAATCGTCCAAAATTTCCGGCAAGTATCGCCGTACCTATCGCGAGCCATGTTTGGGCAGCCGGCCCTGAGCTGAGTCGTCAGATCCATCGATGCGGGTTTGAGATCAATGATCGAAAGACACGCATGCAGTACCGTAATTCGAGACAGGAAGTCACGGGTCTGGTGGTTAACAAGAAGCTAAACGTTCGCAGAGAGTATCGTCATAACGTTCGAGCGATGGTGCACCATCTGTTCACCACAGGTAGTTTCGATATCGTGTACAAGTGGACCAAGTCGGACGGTACCAAGGGCGAGAATCGAACGCCAGGAACGCTGAATCAACTCCACGGAATGCTGGGATTTATCGACAGCATCGATGTTTACAATCGGCGTCTTGCGCTCAAGACCGAAAAGACGATGCTGAGTAAGGAGCTGATGTATCGACAGTTCCTTCTTTTCAAGGAGTTCTACGCTGCTCAGAAGCCCGTGATCATCTGCGAGGGCCCTACCGATAACGTATACGTCCTGCATGCGATTCGCTCGTTGGCCGCTCGGTTCCCTGGCCTGGCGGAGGTAAGGGCAGACGGCTCGATCAATGTTAAGGTGCGCATTTACAAATATGCTGGAACAAGCACCGGAAGAATTCTCGGGCTAACGGGCGGCGCGTCCCGATTGGCGCACTTAATACACGCCTACCGAAAAGAAAGTAGAAGATTTTCTGCTCCCGGCAAGTTCTACCCGGTGATATTAGTAGTTGACAATGATTCGGGGTCCACGCCTGTTTTCAACGCAGTAAAGGAAGCTACCGGGAAGAAGCCGACTGGATCGGAGGCATTTATACACGTCACAGCAAATATGTATGTGGTTCCAATCCCAGAACCGAGAAGAAAGAAGGGTAAGGGTGACACGAAGATAGAGGACCTTTTTTCAAAAAAGGTACTGGCAGCCAAAGTTGGCGGCAAAAGCTTTCATTCCGCCGGCAAGGGCTTTGATGAATCGAGACACTACGGCAAGACTGTGCTTGCGCATAAGGTCATTAGGCCAAACGCCGAGAAAATTAACTTCAGGGGCTTTCGGAGTCTATTGGCCAACATAAAGCGGTTGATTGACGAACACACCCGAATTCATGGCTCTGCCCCGCCCTAGCCATTCTCGGGGAACGCCCGGCAGTTTGAGTCGAAACCAAACCTGTCCGGCACCTTCAAGCCCTATTCGAATTCTACGCCGTGTAAGAGGGGCGCAGAGTCCTTACGGTGCTTAGCTTTCCGCAGAAAAAGGTTCCAACTCCAATTCCTGAGATCAGACCGATTCAACAAGCGCCTGCAGATCCGTATCGCCACGAGCTAACTTCAACGCCACCATTGCGAACTGGATGAGATTATCCCGATCAGAAAGAAGCCGCTCTGCATCCTCCTTATCGGTGCTATTCATCATTTGGTCGATGACCTGACGACGGATCTCGTCAACCGCATCACCGGCCTGCATGATCTGGTCATCGCTGTTACCCGCATCGATCTGCTTGCGAACCGTATTGTTCCGCCTAAGGCTCTCGCCCATCGCAGCCAGGACGCCGATGCGCTTCAACTGCTGTGCCTCGGTCGCTCCCTCACCAAAGATCCTATTGATCGCCGCGATGATCTCGCTGATCCGTTCGCGCTGCCGGTCGCGACCCTCGCTGATCGTGCCTTTGGCCGGTCGTAGCTCATTGCCTTCCTGCACACCCAGATCCGTATCGACGCCCTCCCGCTTGACGATGCGATAGTGCGTCATCTCCAGCCCGGCTAGGTCAATGTCCCGCATCGGCACGTTCTGGAGCCGTTTCACATATAAGCGGATGAACCGTGCCAGCTTCTCCAGGGACGCATCGCCCAACGGCACTACCTGCGCGATGTACTGGTACAGCCGCACGAATTTGCGCATGCCGTCCCTGAGCTGCATCAACCCGTCGCGTTCCTTCGCATACTCCGATCGCCGCGCCTCGGCCTCCTCTCCCGCCTTCGCATCGCCGCGCGCATCGGCCTGCGCCACCGTCATCTCCCAGCGTACAATCGTGTCATTGAGTTCGTTCAGCTTCTCGTTAAAGCGCCGGACGGCCGGTTCTACGGCGTTCACCAGGCGCGCATTGGCCTTTGACGCATCCAGCGTCCCGGCGAGGATACCGGCAACTGCGTCGACTTCCTGCGTCGTGTACAGCCCCGACTGGTCGAGTCGGTCCTTGAGCTCATAGATGACATCTAAGTCCTGCGGCTCGCTAACCTCGGCCTGCTCGTAATAGGTGCGAAACGCTTTGACGATCTCCGCTGGCTCATTGGCAAAATCGATGACATAGGTCGTGTCCTTCCCCGACTTGGTGCGGTTCAGACGCGACAGCGTCTGCACGGCCTCTACGCCGGATATGCGCTTATCCAGATACATCGCGCAGAGTTTCGGCTGGTCGAAGCCAGTCTGGAACTTGTTGGCAACGATCATCACCTGATAGTCGTCGGTGTCGAACGCCTCGCGCAGATCACCGGAGACATCGTTCAGGGAGGCCTCGGTGAACTCTGAGCCTGACAACGCCGGGTAGTGCTCAGACAACGGCGGCGTGTCGCCGGATACGGTGCCGGAGAACGCGACGAGCGCGTACAGATCAGTGTAACCGTGGTCGCGCACGTAATCGTCGAACGCGTGCTTGTACATCACGGCCTGCGCACGCGAGCTAGAGACAATCATCGCTTTGGCACTGTGATCCAAAAGGTGCGCGACGTTGCGTCGGAAGTGCTCAACGATGAACTCTATCTTCTGCGAGACGTTGGTGGGGTGAAGCGCAGCCCAACGCGCCAACGCCCGCGAGGCCTGCTTCGCGTCAACGCGCTCGTCCTTCTCCACAGCCTCCGAGAGCTTCCGCGCCACACGGTACGGCATGTAGCCGCGCAGTACATCCAGAATGAACTCTTCCTCAATTGCCTGCCGCATGCTGTAGAGATGGAAGCTTCGAGGTTTGCCGTCTGCATCGGGCCGCCCGAACAGCGTCAGCGTCTCGTGCTTGGGTGTGGCCGTGAACGCAAAGTAAGAGACGTTGGGCGGGAACAGACGCTTGTCCTGCAACATCCCCATGACCTCATCAGGAGTCAACGACTTGGCTTCCTCCGGGTCGATCGTCAGCGCCGCCCGAAGCTTGCTCGCGGCCTGTCCGGTCTGCGAGGTATGCGCCTCGTCGATCACGACGGCAAAATTGCGTCCGGCCAGTCCTCCTTCGTTAGCGATGGCCTCTAGAGCGAAAGGGAACGTCTGGATTGTTACCGTAATGATCGGCGTGCCGGCAAGCAGCGCCTCGGCTAGGCGCTCGCTCTTGGCGGTGGCGCCAAAACCTCGCGCCCGCTCGATACCCTCGATCACTCCCTCCTGGTGATCGATCTGCTTGATCGCCTCGCGAAGCTGATCGTCCAGCACGGTCCGGTCCGTGACTACGATCACCGACGAGAACAGGTCCTCGCCGTTCTCCGCCTTCATCCGGATCAACGAATGGCAAAGCCACGCAATCGTCATGGTTTTGCCCGACCCGGCACTGTGCTCCAGCAGGTAGCGCTGCCCAACGCCCTCGTCGCGCACCGCCTGGTCGAGAGCGGTCACGGCTTGCCACTGGTGGTACCGCGGGAAGAACATCGTCTCCTGCCAGTATCGTTTGCCGTTGGCGTCTTCCTTGCGTTCTCGCTGGAACATGAAGAAGCGGTGGATCAGCCGCAGCAGATTGTCGCGCCGGAACGTCTCCTCCCAAAGGTAGGCCACCGGGTAGCGATCGCTGCCGGGCGGCTGCGGCGGATTGCCGGCGCCGCCATGGGCTCCCTGGTTGAACGGCAGGAAGTAGCTGTCGTCGCCCTCGAGCTTCGTGCACATCCATGCCTCGGTGGTTGACACGGCGAAGTGCACCAACGCGCCGCGCTGGAACGCGAGGAGCGGCTCGTCGCCGCCGGTCGGCGACCGCGGAGAGCGGTCCCGCTTGTACTGCGCGATGGCCGACTCGACGTCCTGCGTAAAGTCGCTCTTGACCTCCCATGTTGCCACTGGGATGCCATTGACGAAGAAGACGAGGTCGATCGACCATTCCCGCACCGGGTTGTATTTCAGCTGCCGCACTACGCGCAACCGGTGCGCCCGATACCGCCGCAACACGGCCTCGTTGCGCCCCTCCTCGGGCAGGCTCTGACTCATCTGCAAAGTGCCGGCCCCGGCCATCGAGAAGCCTCGGCGTAGTACCTCAAGCGTCCCGCCGGTCTCGCGGTTACCGAGCTTCTTTGCCAGTTCATCCAGCACGCGCCGCTTGGCCCTATCGCCATGCAACCGCTCAATCCGCGCCCACTGCTCTGGCGCCGTATCGCGAAGCCACCCGACGACATCCTCCGGGTACAGTCCTTGCGCCTTCTCATACTCAGATGGATCGCCTGCCAGCCACCGCTCGCTCTCAGGCAGGGCCTCGGTAAGATACTCGAGGATGTGATCCTCAAAATGTATCTCACGATGGACCGATCCGACTGCGTTCATGCAACGGCCTCGTCGGCTGAACGATTGCGGACGTCGATTTTCCCGGTGACTGCAGCCGAGATCAGTGCATTTCGTCTTTGCTCAAGCAGCGTTATCGACGTCTCACATTCCTCGATTACGCCATCGAACCGCTCCGTAGACTCGCGTAGGAAGTCTAATATCTGCTGCTGCTCTGACTGTGGCGGAAGCGCTAACGGCATTTTCGCTAGTCGGGAGATGTAAATATGCTTTATAGCGGTGCCACCCGCCTCGTAGATCATTCGAGCTTGGTAGATGCCGCCCATCAACAGGTATACGAGAAACCCGCTGCTCACCGTACTCGCTTTGGGCCGTAAAAGCGCGACTGACTGATTTATGCACGCGTCGGAACCATCATGGATAGCAACCCGACCAAGCGTTCCGTCTTTAGTAAGGAGGATGTCTCCTTTCTTGGGTCGACTTTTAGCGGTCAGCAGAGTATCAAAAGCCTCACGCGAGGTTCGCCTGGCGCTTTCGTACTGAACATGTCCCATGGCAATGTCGTTCGCCGTAAGCAGGAATGGCCCGTCATCTTCTGTCGGCATCGGATTCGTGTAGCCATACGAAATCTTGGTCAGGGTCCATCCAACGCGGGTGACGTCCCAATGCGCCGGTACCTCCCCCAACCACTCAACGCCCGACGGCTTCGTCGGCGCATCCGGATTCAGGCCCTTGGTCACCGCGTGACTGATAACGGCCTGGCGTTTTTCCTGCAATATGTCGATTAGATTCTGTTGCTCACTGATGAGGCTTTCGATCTTCGCCAGCTCTCTTTTCAGGAACGTTGCGATGTGCTTCTGCACTTCGAGCGGCGGACACGGTACCCGCAGGGTCTTGATATCGGGAAAGTAAATGGTCAGGTGTGTAGCACCGTACGAAAGTTGATCATACTTCTGGCCCATCGCCTTCACAGCGGCGTGCAGATAGTCCGAATCAACCATACGCGGATTGGGCGTCCAGCACACGAATGCTTGGGTCGTTGCCATCGGCTTCCCAATCACGCAGCTAAACCCAATCGATGCCGTTCGCGACAACATGACCGTCCCTTCGGGATGCACGACTGCCGCACTGTTCTCGAGCCCTAGCTCACTAATCTTTTGCCCCGTTTGCATAAGGGGCTCCAACGACCATGGTCCGTGCTTTCTGATATCGTCAACCGTCACCCAGGGGATGGTGCAATTCTGCCAGTATTCTGCAACCGACCTTGACGGAGTATGGCCGGTCCCGAGGGACGCGACCTCCCGAAGCGGGACTACGGGCCACTTCGTAGTCGTCTTTCCGAACCATAGATTGGTCACACCCCGATCTCCCGGATCATCTCCACGATCTTACCGGTCACCTCCTTCAGCTCCGCGTCGATCTCCGCCAGCGAGCGTGGCGGCTTGAACACGTAGAAGTGCCTGTTGAACGGGATCTCGTAGCCGATCTTCGTCTTGTCGTGATCGATCCAAGCGTCCGGCACGTGCGGCTTCACCTCGCGCTCGAGATATTCGTCCACGTCCTCGTGCAGCGGCACGTCCTCGGTGTCACGCAGCTTCGTGTCCGGCTTCGGCTGGCCCTTCTTCGCGCCCGACGTGTAGCGCTCGATCTCGCCGTCGTCGCCGACCAGTGGCCGCTCGACGGTGATCGTGCGGTAGCCGAACTCGGTGCTGTTGAAGATGCGGCTGACCGGGATCTCGGTACCGTCGTCATCAGTGAGGTGCGCCTCGCGATTGTCGGCAAACAGCCGCGCTACCTCAGCGATTTGATCCTCACTCATCTCGCGACGCTTGCTGCCGAGACTCTTTCGCATCTTCCGCCACAGATGAGTCGCGTTGATGAGTTGCACCTTGCCCTTGCGGTCGTCGGCCTTCCGGTTGGTCAGCAACCAGATGTAGGTGGCAATACCGGTGTTGTAGAACATGTCGGTCGGGAGCGCGACAATAGCCTCCAGCCAGTCGTTCTCCAGGATCCATCGGCGAATCTCGCTCTCGCCGCTGCCCGCGTTGCCGGTGAACAGCGGCGAGCCGTTAAGAACGATGCCAATTCGAGTCGGCGCGTCGGTCTTCATCTTCGAGATCAGGTGCATCAGGAATAGGAGACTACCGTCGGAGACGCGCGGCAGGCCTGGGCCAAAGCGGCCCTTGTCGCCCCGTTTGTGTTCCGCCTGCACTGCGTCGCGCACCTTCTTCCAGTCGACGCCGAATGGCGGGTTAGCGAGGCAGTAGTCAAAACGCTCTGTGTAAAGCTGGTCATCGCTGAGCGTGTTGCCGAGCTTAATGTTCTCGGTGTTGTAGCCCTTGATCATCATGTCGGCGACTGCAATGGCGTGTGTCTTGTCGTTCAGCTCTTGGCCGAACGGCACGACGCTCGCGTCCGAGTTCCACTCATGGATCTGCTCGATGCCTGACGAAAGGAAGCCGCCGGTACCGCAAGCGGGGTCATAAATGCTCCGGATGACGCCATCGCCCCGCAGCGCGTCTGCGTCGTGGGAGAACACCAGCGTCGTCGCCAGGCGCACGACGTCGCGCGGCGTGTAGTGCTCACCGGCCGTATCGTTCGCGCTTTCCGCGAAGAGGCGGATCAGGTGCTCGAACGCTAGCCCCATCTCATGGTTGCTGACGGTGTCCGGGTGTAGGTCAAACCCGGCGAAGTAGTTGCAGATCTGATAGAGCAGCTTGTCGTCGTGGAGCTTCTGCACGATGGACTCGAACCCGAACTGCTCGAAGATCTGCCGCGCGTTCGGCGAGAAACTGGCGACGTAGTCGACGAGGTTCGACAGCGTGTCGGCAACGCCCAGATTGCCCAGGCTGTAGGTGCTGGTGTTGTAGAACTTATGGCCGCTGACGCTTGGCAGCACCTGGGTCGGATCGACATCCATGCTCGCGATCTGTTCGCTCCGCTCGACGACGGCATCGCGGGTGGGCTCCAGCACGCATTCGAGGCGTCGGAGCACGGTAAAAGGCAGGATGATTGTGCCGTATTCGGATTGTCTGAAGTTACCGCGAAGCAGTTCGGCCACGTTCCAAATGTGGCTACCGAGGTTCTTCTGGTCCATTTGGCTCCGGTCGCGAGTTGCCGTCCGTTGGGTGGAGATGTGTCGTGAGTATACTGAAGACTCGCCCGCCGAACGAAGGGCAGACTCGTATTGAAGGGTCAATACGGCGGGACAGACACCTGTGTTTTATCGTGACTAAAGGCGTCTTCACTTGGTCTCTTCCAGCCCATTCGGCGCTAGCGTCATCTGGAACTCCCGCAAGCTACGTGAGGTCCGACTTCGTACGGGCGCAGTCCGAAAAGATCATTGGAGTATCCGTAATTGTCTCTAGCCGCGACTGAACTTGGTTAGACCTCGTTTACGCGGGTGACACGCATAACAGCGAGACCTCATCGAAGGTACGCGCGCAGGGCGTTACAACGCTGTCGTTCCTCACTGCGTTATCCGCTACTGACGCGATTGCGATCGCATATGCGCTGCCATTAGTTTGGCTGCCCGCTGCAATATGTCTGGTCTTACCAAGCGACGATTCGAGAGGCTAAGAAACTGGCGATCTCGTGGGAGTGATTCCAATGGGAATAGATCTGATTGCTTCGACACATAAGGCGAGAGTCGGAATTCATGGCAGACCAACGCCAGCGACTCCTCTCGAAGAAAGTCGTAGATCTTCTGAGCAAGCTGCGGATCGCTGCCTTTGTAAATGGTTATATGAGGATTGAAACCAAACTTTTCGATCGGAAAATCAGGCTTCCACCAAATATCCTTGAGACTATCGCTCTTGACCCGCAAAAACACAACGGACGAACCAGGATTGTGAAATATACCGGCCCCGTGGATAAGAATTGGATGCGCATCTAGTGTGCGTTGTAAGCTCCTGATCTCTTCTCTCGAAATATTCCGGTCGTATGGTCCCCGCACAGTTATGTGTATATCACTACTGGCTTGGCCTTCGCCGAACTCGCGGCGAAGCCCCCACAGCAAAGCGTTAATCTCTGGGTCCAAAAACTCGAGAAAGAGAAATCTTGGTGGCCCTTTTTTTTTGTCGCTCACAAGATCAAGTACTTCTGCTGCTCCTGATCGATACCAGGGTGCGAGAGTGCGCGGTAGAGGAAATTCGACACTCGACGTGCCGCTTTCCGAGAGCTCATAGAAAGCTCTTCATCCGGCAATTCTTGTGTTCCTAGTTTTTCCTTCCACACAAGAAATCGCTCGTAATCATCCAAGAACGCCTCAAATTCCGGCTGCAGACTTTCGTCTTGTAGTTCGTCCAGACCGAACGCCAACCTTTGTAGAGGACTCAGGCGTACAAGGGACTTTACCTGAGCAGCAGTCTTCACTGGCTCGGCCATCATCGGAAGAACAGTGCCGAACACGGTCATCATGCGGCTGAACTTTAAATTGATGTTCTTCTTCCGCCACGGCTTCTCAGGATCATCCCGTATTAGCTCGTAGTTCAGACACAACGTCCGCCAGAATCGGAGCAAATCGTTTAGCAGAAATAACGGCCGAAATGATCGCTTCCCGCGACTATCCCGGAAATAGTGGTCGATAACGCTGTCAATAGCGGATTCATAGATTTCATCATTGCAGACACATCGGCTCTCGAGGATAAGGAGCATTCTTACGGTGAACAGATTCTCGCTATCATCTTTGGGTGCACCGAGCGACTGTAGCATCTGCTGAATCGAGTGAACTTTCAGAAATTCACCGTCATTGCTGAGCGGTCCTGAGCCCAATTCTCTGTTCACGCCAATAACGTGAGCGAGCATCTCTAGCTCATCAAGCCGACTCAGTGCGTGATGTGATTCGTCACTCAAAAGAAAGACGTCGAGATCAGACTTTTCACCCACATCGCCGCGACCGAGGGAACCCGCGCAGAACACCGTGCAGTGTGAACGATTGAAGGGAGCAGCCGAAGATTCAAACCGCGATCGAATCTCGATGAGTCGATCATCAGCTGTTCTCCTCCGCGATCTTAGTGACTTATGTTCCGAGAGAATTCTCGAGAACGGTCCAGCGGCGCCGGCGACTTCGTCCATGACCGTATCTCCTTCAGCACATGATTATGCATACCCAATCCGGAAGGGAACGATATTTGCCCATATGACTTATGGCGTAAACGATAAGCTTCACACTGTTGATGATCGAAATGACGCCAATCTTGGGCGATGAACCGGTACAAGAGGTCCGGATAGACTCGGTGGCTCTCACCATTCTACCGAGCTAGCGATCCGCTTCTGGATCACGGGAGAAGGTCTCAGGCAAGAGGGGTGACAACGAGACATTTGTCTTGGCCTATTGAGACAATCCTCTCCCCCAACAAGCGCCCAAACGTAACCGCCGGCGTCACCAACATGCCGTTCGTATAGGCATTCCCCGACGTAGCCCCGGCCCCGATCACCTCCCCCACGGCATACAGATTCGCCACCGCCTCCCCTGAGCGCTTCACCACCCTGAGATCCGAATCCACCGCCAGTCCCGCGAAGGAGACCACCGTCCACCCCTGCAGCCGCACCGCATAGAACGGCGGCTTCGCAATCGGCAGAGGCCGGTGTTCACGGCCGAGCGGGTCGGGCGTGCCCGCCGCCAGCGCGCGGTTGTAGGTGTCCACGGTTTCGGTCAGCGCCGCGGGCGAGAGCCCGGTGGCTGCGGCGAGTTCGCCCACGGTCTCGCCGCGGAACATCATCGGGTGGTCGCTCGTCGCCTCGCGCATGCGCTCACGGGTCCAGTCGTCGAAGAGCGGCGGTGCCTGCTCGAGTATCTCGTCGTCGAACACGGCCCAGTGGGTCTCGCCGGGCTGGCGTCCCACCGCCACCTCGATGTGATGGATGCTCGGGTGGTCCTCGCGCACGAAGCGCCGGCCATTTGAATTGACCACCACTTCCCAGGGCGGGCGCACGGGCGGGTTCAGGACGGCGTAGGCCGAGAGCGGCGCCGGGAAGTCCGTGCTGGCCAGGACGCCGCCGGCGAGCGGCAGGTAGTGCTCGCCGCCGCGCACGTAGCCGCCGGCGGACTCGCCCAGCGTAATGCCAATACCCTGGGCGTTGTGATGGGCGATGCGGCAGCTGAGCGCCACGCCGTGCAGAGCCTCGAACATCTCCGGGTTGCCGGCGCAGCCGCCGGTGGCCAGCACCACGTTGCGGGCGCGGATGGGCCGGGGCTCGCCTTCCAGCGGTCGGGCGATGACGCCGGTAACCGCGCCGTCCTTGTCCAGCATCAGCTCCTCGACGCTGGTGTTCATGAGCGTGGTCACGCGCCCGCTGCGGATGCGCTCCTCGATGAGCGGCAGCATGGTCTCGTAGATGGACCAGCCGCCCTTCGGGCCCCACTGGTAGCGGGGCGTGCGGAAGTGTTCGTGGCCGGAGCCGGTGACCGGGTGCTCCGGCAGCACCTCGTAGCCGTGCCGGGCGAGCCAGTTGAGCGCCTCGCCCGCGTGCTCGACGAAGCGGCGCGTGAGCGCGGGGTCCGAGGTGCCGTGGTTGATGCGCATGATGTCCTCATAGTGCGCATCCGGCGAATCCTCGATGCCCTTCGCTTCCTGCCAGACGGTGTTCGCGGCGGCCACCTGGCCGGTGGAGCGGTCGAGCGTGCCGCCCAGGATGCCCGCCTTCTCGATGACGAGCACGCGCATGCGTCTGGAGGCGAAGTAGGCCGTGGGCATGCCGGCGGTGCCGCCGCCGACGACGATGAGATCCCAGACCTCGTCGGCCGCGGCGCGGAGGGGGTATGGGAGGAGGGTCAGGCCGAGGGCGGCTGAGGTTGTGGTGAGGAGGGTGCGGCGGGTTATGGGGGTAGGCATGGGCGGGGCTCGTGTGGCGAGGCTCGGGGTAGGTTAGCAGAGGCGGCAGACACGGGTCTCAGGGCCTCTGGGCCGAGAGTTTCTGCAGCAAAAAGCCGATTTTGGTCTGTAGACAGGTGTTGGCGCCTCCCTTAAGCTGACTTAGCGGTGGAAGCACCCGACCCTTTGGGCGGTCATCGTGCGCGCGAGCACCGGTGGATCAACGAGCGGGGGACAGGTGAAGTATCAGTATCGCTTTTCCTGGGACCCGGCAAAGGCGGCCACGAACCGGAAGAAGCACGGTGTGAGCTTCGAGCAGATGACGGCTATGCGAAGAGAGTACGACTTTTCGAAAGGCGAGCGCGGCAAGTTTTTCCGGAAGGACGCCGAGCTGCAGTTGCCAGTGTATCTGGAGGAGGACGTGCTCGAATACCTGCAGGATCGTGCGCGGGAGAAAGGCGTGGAACTGAACGAGTTGGTTAATGCACTGCTCAAGCAGGATATCGCCCTCATCGAATCCGCCAAGTGAGGTCCGGCGGATACGGCCGTTGAGTGCTGCGTGAGCAGGTCTGTGCCAAGCGTCAAAGAAGCCGCGCGAGCCGTCATCGACAATCTGCCGGATGACGCCACGTGGGAGGACCTGATGTACCGGCTCTGTGTCAGGCAGAAGATCGAGGTAGGGCTGACGGCGGCTGATGAGGGGCGGACGCTGCCCCACGATGAGATTATAAGAGGCGAGTCGCAGGGTTTATCGACGAATGACGCTCAACCGGGGTGGTTGCGGCTTCTCGAAAGGCAGATTCGCCCGGTGTACCCAGACTCAGGCAGCCACCTCGACATAGTCGACACGGCTGGACGCAGGAGGGATCGGCAGGTTATCGGCGCGCAGGCCTTCCAGGTGAAACTCGATAGCCTCGCGGATCTGAGACTCGGTTTCCTCAACGGTCGATCCTGTCGCGACGCATCCCGGCAGATCCGGAACGTAGGCGGAGAAATTGCCATCGGCCGCTTCGATCACTATCGCGTATCGCATTGCCAGATCACTCCTTCAGACCTGCCTGCTTCAGAATACTGTTGAGGGTGCCCGGTGCCAAGTCGTCGGAAGGTTTACCGGGAACCGTTACGCGCCCGGCCCGCATTTCATGCTTGAGCTGACGGTGACTGCCGCGACGCGATACTTCGACCCAACCCTCATCTCGCAACATTCTCAGCACTTCTCGCACCTTCATGCTGGGAGGGTGACTGTGCACAGGAGCTGAGAGCTACTAGCGTTTCTGCGCGAAAGCAGCAGAAGCGAGTGGTCGCGACCTTATGTGAAGTCCGCAAAATACTCCTGAGCACGCGCGCCTTTGCTCTATACTCATCCCTCACGAACGCCGCCGAAAAACAACCACTGGCGTTCAGGGGGAATCAAAATGAAAAGAACCATCCATTCGATCCTCGTCCTGTGCCTGGCCATCGCGTCCGGATCGGCGCTGGCAGCGCCGTCCGGCCTCAACGACCAGGCCATGGACGAGCTGCGAGCGGCGGGCGTCGACAAGTATCTCGGGACGGCCCAGTCGATCCCCAGTGAGTACGGCGTCTGGACGAAGCACGATTTCGATCCTCAGTATTCGCCGGACGAGACCTACCCCGGCGGCCTGCGCCCGGACGGCCCGGTCTGCATCGCGGGCACGCCCTACTCCGTGTTTACCCGGCAGGGCGATCCGAAGAAGTTGCTGGTCTTCATGCAGGGAGGCGGGGCCTGCTGGCAGAACTTCCCCCGGTGCAACATCCTGGCGGAGGACCAGTCTCCGCCCGAGCAGGGTCCTTTCCCGGGTGTCTTCGATCCCACCAACCCGGAGAACCCGTTCGCGGATTACTCGGTGGTCTACATGCCGTACTGCGACGGCTCCACCTTCGGCGGCGACAACGACGTGAAGGGCGACGCCGCGTTTCCGTTCGGCCCGAACCGCTATCACCGCGGACTGCGCAACCTGAGCGCGGGCATGGACGTGGCAGGGGCGATGTTCCCGAAAGCGAAGCAGATCACGGTGATGGGCCACAGTGCCGGCGGCGTCGCTGCGGCCGCGTTCGCTCCGTTCCTGGCGCGTTTCACCTTCGGCAACAACGTAAAGCTGACCGTGTACAACGACGCCGGGCCGATCGCCGTCAATCTGGGCACGCCGCCCACCCCCACCACGCCGCCCGATATTACGTGGCTGTCGGTCGCTGCGCGGGCGAATGACTGGCAGTTCCAGCAGTTCTACCCGGCGAGCTGTGTCGCCGAGGGCCTCTGCAACCCCTTCGGTCAGCAGACCGGCATCATCCACTGGCGTCTCGCCAACGACTCGACCATCCGCGAGGCGTTCTACGAGACCGACTCCGACGCCACCAACCGGTTCTTCGCCCAGGGCGACGGCACACGGATGGATCCGGAGGAGTACCGCGAGCTGATCCTGACCGAGCACGGCGCGTTGAACGAGGCCTTCCCGCGACGCTACAAGCGCTTCATCGTGAGCGGCGACGACACCCACGGCGGTATCCAGGTGACGGCGGCCTCTCCGAACTCGCCTGAGCCACAGCCCTTCCTGTTCTACACCCAGGAGGCCAACGGCACGAAGCTGAGCTACTGGGCGGGCGAGTTCATCCGCATCGGACAGCGCCAGTCGAAGTTCGGCTGGAAGGACATCGTGGAGGACTACGAGCCGGTAGAGATTCCGTAAAACCCGACGCCGTAGGAGGGCCTTCAGGCCCGACAGGAGACGAGAGGGCCCCTCAGTGAGGGGCCCGTTCTCTAGCTAAGCGCCTGCCGGATCATCCGGGCAACCGACTGTGCCAATATCCAGGTCGTCGTGAATGATGAGCGATTGCAACGACGATGATCTCAGTAGACTGTTGGATGACTACGATGTCATAGGGGAAGCGACCGAGACCCAGACGCCTCGCCCCCACCTGGCCGGCTCTGCCCGGCATGGTAGTAAGAGGAACGACTTCTTCTTCGAGCAGATCCAACGCGGCCAGAATGGCTTGGGCGAACTCGCCGCCCAGACCGGGCCGGGCATTCTCGTACCATGCGGCGGCCTCCGTCGCCTCTATCGCTGCCTCCTCGAGGACCCGGACACGTGCCACTACGAAGCGCTGAGCCGCTTCTCGAGCCTTCTCCGCAATTCGTCGCGGTCGATGAGTCTGGCTGTGCCCGTATCAATGGCACGTAAACGTTTCAGGATTTCTTTATCCCACGCGGAATCGGCGTCAGCATCCGCGGGCTCGTCGAGACTCCTGACGAGTTCGTACGCAAGCTGCGCCCGCTCCAGCTCGGAGAGAGCGAGCGCCTCTGATCGCAGCTTATCCAGGGTAGCGGTGTCCATTAAGTCCTCCGGCGCATTTGCTTCGCTCTAGATTACCGTTGAACACCATACGCGCCAAACGGAAGCTGTTGCCATGTCACTAATACACCGAACAGATCAGGAATTATTCCAGCAATCGCAGATACCCGTCGTACCGATACAGCCGATCCCGCTTCCGCTCCCCGATCTCCGACAGTATCCCCGCCTCACTCAGCACGTCGATGGCCTTGCCGGCAGTGGGTTTGGTCGTGGAGAGCAGATCCGTCACCAGAGGCATCGTGATGACAGGATGCTCCGGCAGCAGCTCGAAGAGCCGGACGCTGGAGACCGTCGCCTCCGGCATCGCCAGCAGCGTCTGTCGGTCCTCCGTGACCCGGGCGTACAGGGCGCGGGTGGTGCGGGTGACGTCGTCGGCGATCTCGGAGACGCCCGTCAGGAAGAACGCGAGCCAGCCGATCCAGTCGCCCTCGGTCCGAATCGAATCCAGCCGGCGGTAGTACTCTGTCTGGTTCTGCCGGAAGTAGAGGCTGAGATACAACAGCGGCCCGCCCAGCACTTCCCAATGCTCGAGCAGCAGCGCAATCACCATGCGGCCCAGGCGGCCGTTGCCATCGAGGTACGGGTGGATGGTCTCGAACTGCACGTGCACGAGGCCGGCGCGGATGAGCGGCGGGAGATCGTCGTCGGAGTGGATGTAGCGCTCCAGGCCACTCAGCAGATCAGCGACGTGCGTGGGCGGCGGCGGGACGAACGTGGCGTCGCCCGGGCTCGCGCCTCCGATCCAGTTCTGTGACCGGCGGAGTTCACCCGGCTGCTTCGAAGCGCCGCGGACACCATGCATGAGGATGCGGTGGCAGTCGTTCAGCAGCCGCACGGAGATGGGCGTGCCGCGCGGGGAACGGATCTGCTCGAACGCGTGGTTAATCGCCGCGACGTAGTTGGTGACCTCTTCGACGTCCTCGATGCCCGAGGCACCCGGCTGAGCCGTCTGCTCCCACGACAGCACGTCCTGTAGCGTGGCCTGGGTGCCTTCGATCTCGGACGAGAGGAGCGCCTCCCTGCGGACGAAGGCGTAAACGAACCAGTCGAGCGACGGGATCATGGCGCCGGCGAGATCGAGCTGGGCGAGTGCGGCTTCGGCTCGGCGCAGAGGTTCGGTCAGGCCCGGGAGCTCAGCCTTGGTCAGCCGCGGTGGGAGAGCATCGGGCACGAACGCCTGCACCGACTCTCCGGCGACGGTCGTGGTGACATAGTGGCCTGTGTGTCTGGTCGTCATAGTAAAGCATTCTTTACTAGTTTGTCGCCCAAGTAAAGCTTTCTTTACTAGCTCTCGGGTGGGGATTCGGCACCTTTCCAGCCCCAGGGACGGCAATTGCCGATAGTCGATCTTCCTGAGGGCTGATATCTTATCTACAATTTGGTAGAGATTTTTACGAGATACCGAAATGACCACGACCACCCAGATCTCCGCCCACATCTCGAAAGAGACCAAAGCCGAGCTCGAGGCGTATGTGCGTCAGAAAGGGGTGAAAAAGGCCTTTCTGATCGAGGAGGCGCTGCGGCACCATCTCCAGGCGTTACGGGAAATCCCGGAGGACCTGATGATTCCTTCCCGACTGGTACTGACGCCCGAGTCGATGGAGCGGGTTGCCGAGCAGATCGAGCGGGATGAAGAGCCTACGGAAGCGCTGAAATCGCTGTTCCGTGACTGACCGGAAACCGGAGGTTCGCGTCCGGCAGTTACGAACTGACGATAACCGAACCGGTTTCGACAGCGGCAATATCGAGCTCGACCGCTTCTTCCGGCGCTACGCCGGTCAGAACCAGTTTCGTCACCATGTCGGCAGCACCTACGTTGCGGTGCACGGCAATGCGATTGCCGGTTTCATGACCGTCTCCATGGCGGAGCTGACTTCGGAGAAGCTCACGAAGAAGCTCCGACGACGGCTACCCGGCTATCCGATGCCGGTGCTCCGTCTGGCGCGGCTGGCCGTGGACCGGCGCTGGCAGGGGCACGGTGTCGGCAGATTGCTGCTTCGTTCAGTGCTCGAGCTGGCTCTCGAGATGCGCGACCGCGTGGGATGCACCGGGGTTGTCGTGGACGCGAAGGCGGATGCCGTCGGGTTCTATGCCTCTCTCGGCTTCGGAGAGCTCGACCTCGCGAGTGGCGGCGTCGGCGACCGACCCCCGCCCGAGGTGATGTTTCTGCCGATCGCGAGGGTCGCAGCGGGTCGCGGCTGATCGCGGCTGATCGCGGCTGAAGCCGCCTACGTGCTGCTACAGGGCCAGGTCTGCCTGTTGGCGGACGTAGTGGCGGAGCGACTCCAGCTCTGTGTCGGTCAGGTCCGCGAAGGCCGGCATGCCGTTGGCGGCCAGTGCGCCGCCGCGGACGATGCGCTCGAAGGCTTCGGCATCCAGCACCGCCGCGGAGGCGCGCAGGTCCGGCGCCTGGCCGCCGGAGATGGCGCCGCCGCCGTGGCAGTACCAGCAGTAGCCTTCGATCTTGTAGCGCTCGAAGAGGATCTTGCCCGCCTCGGCGAGTTCGGCATCCACCTCGAAGTCGGCCTGGATGGGCTTCGGCACCAGGGGTGGCGGCTGGGGCGGCAGCGTTGCCGTGCCGTCGAGGGAGAACGTGATCAGCCGGCGCGTCTGCGCGCGGTAGGCCCAGCCGAGGTCCGCGGCATCCTGGCCCCCGAGACCGGCGAAGCCGCCGCCGAAGCCGACCAGCAGTGAGAGGTACTGCCTGCCGTCGATGGCATAGGTGATGGCTGGCGCCGAGATGCCGAGGCCGGCGTCGAAGGTCCAGAGGGCATCGCCGGTGCGGGCGTCGTAGGCGACGAACTTACCGTTCGAGCGGCCCTGGAAGACGAGGTTGCCGGCGGTGGTGAGCGTGCCGGCGTTCCAGAAGTTGTCCTGGGGGATCTCCCAGACGGCCTTCTGCGCCACCGGGTCCCAGGCCTGCAGCGAGGCCGGATAGTCACGCGGCTGGTCTTCCGGGTAGGTGATGTTGGCGCCGACGCCGCCCTTCAGCGGTTCCGCCTGGAAGTTCTTGCGGTCGATGCCGACGTCGTCGAAGCCGAGCTTCATGTGCAGCGTGGGGAGATAGACGAGGCCGGTGCCCGGGTTGTACGACATCGCATGCCAGCTGTGCGCGCCCCAGGGGCCTGGCATGACGTCGAAGCGGTCGTCCTCGTAGCGCGCGCCTTCCACTTCCACCGGGCGGCCGGTCTCGAGGTCGACGTGGGTGGCCCAGTTCACGTCGGCGAAGGGCTCGGCGGAGACCAGTTTGCCGGTGGCGCGGTCGATGACGTAGAAGAAGCCGTTCTTCGGCGCGTGCATCAGCGCCTTCACATCCTTGCCGCCGATCTTCAGGTCAGCCAGCACGATGTCCATGTTGGAGTTGTAGTCCCAGGTCTCGCCCGGCACGGTCTGGTAGTGCCAGCGGTACTCGCCGGTGTCCGGGTCGAGCGCGACAACGGAGCAGAGGAACAGGTTGTCGCCGCCGCCGGGGCTGCGGATATTGCGGTTCCAGGGCGAGCCATTGCCGGTGCCGATATAGACGGCGTCGAACTCCGGGTCGTAGGTAAAGCCGTGCCAGGCGTTGCCGCCGCCGCCGTGTTTCCACCACTCGCCGGTCCAGGTCTCGGCCGCCATCTCCATGGCCGCGTTCTCGAAGCCGTCCGCCGGGTTGCCGGGCACGATCCAGAACTTCCAGGCCTCCTCGCCGGTCTCGGCGTCGTAGGCGGTCACGAAGCCGCGGGTCGGCCCCACCTCCGTGCCGCCGTTGCCGATCAGCACCTTGCCCTTGAAGGCCTTCGGGGTGCCGCTGATGTAGAGGGCCGCGTCCTCCGGGAAGGTGCGCACCGACCAGACCTGCTCGCCGGTCTTCGCGTCGATGGCGATCAGCCGTCCGTCCCAGGTGGCGGCGTAGACCTTGTCGCCGTAGAAAGCGAGGCCCCGGGCCGCGCTCATGCCGGGCTGGCGCTTCTCCGCGAGGACCTTGCCGACCTCCGGGTCGAACTCCCACAGCAGTTTGCCGGTGACCGCATTCACGGCACGCACCACGTTCAGGGTGCCGGTGAAATACATCACGCCGTCGACCACCAGCGGCGTGGCAACCAGGCCGACGTCCCGGGGCAGGTCCAGATACCAGTCCACCTTCAGGTCGGCGACGTTGGTGACGTCGACGTCGCTGAGGGGGCTGTAGCGGCGCTCGTAGTGGGTGCCGCCGTAGGCCAGCCACTCGGCCGTGCGGGACTCGTCGGCGAGTGCGGCGTCGGTGATGGCGAGTCCGGCGGGTGGCGTGGCGGCCGGAGTGACAGCGGCCGGGGTGGTTTCAGCGGCCGGCGTGTCTGCCGATTCCGGCGGCGGCGCCTGCTTCGAGCACGCGGCGGCCAGGAGGGCCGTCGTAAGCATAGCCGGCAGCATGGCGAGCCGGGACGAGGTTCTGATTCCTGTTGTCATCGCTGCTCCCCCGAGCTTTAGCAATTGGACAGGATTATGCGTCAGGGTCCGGTGAAAAGCCATTGCCGGGACGGCGCGTACCGCCGCCCTGGCGCAAATCGCGCCCGTTTCTCGCATTGGTCAGTGAAGCCTCACGTGATCGGGAGAACTGCGATGAAGACGGGGATTAGCCGCAAGAACGAAAATTCCAATCCGGCCGGGTCCATGCTGCAGACGGGCTCCGGGAGCATCGCCCGCCTTGCCCTGCTGATGATGATGCTGGCTGGCCAGCCGGCGCTGGCCGAAACCTACAGCTACGACGAAGTCGGCCGCCTGGCGACCGTGACCTTCGACGATGGTTCGAGTATCGGCTACGAGTACGACAAGGCCGGGAACATCACGCAGATCGCCCGTGCACCGGGTGCCTTGCCGCCGGACGGCGAGATCGATACGCCCGACGACGACGTCACGATCGACGCCGGCCAGAGCGTCGATTTCACGGCGACCGTCTCGGATCCCGACAACGCGCTGCCGCTGGTCATCCGCTGGGACTTCGACGGTGCGGCACCGGACTCCGACGAAGAAGACCCCGGCCCTGTGACTTTCGCCGATGTGGGCACCTACACGGTGGAGCTCAACGTGACCGACGCGACCGGCCTTTCCGATCCCACGCCGGCCACACGCGTGATCACGGTCCAGGCCGTGGACGACGACGGTGGCGATGACGGCGGCGATGACGGCGGCGACACCGGGAACGGTGACGACAGCGGTGACGACGGCGGTGGCGGCTCCCTGGGACTGCTGGAGCTGGCCCTTGCGCTGGCCATCGTGTTGCTGCACCGGCTGTTCGTGAGCGGGAGCCGCCTGACCACCCACTCCGGCCGACGGTCTGCGGCCCCTGTCATCGGCCGAGGCCGCGGCGCCTTGCTGCCGGCACTGCTGCTCGCCCTCATTCTGCCGGGCGTGGTCCTCGGGCAGTCGCAGTGGATCCAGCTCGACCCGGGAACGGAGGCAAACCTCAACGACGTCTGGGGCACCTCGCCGGACAACGTCTTCGTGGTCGGCGCAGGCGGCATCATCCTGCGCTTCGACGGCACTGACTGGACGGCGATGGACTCCGGCACGACCGCCGATCTGAATGCGGTCTACGGCCGCGGTCCGGACGAAATCTACGCGGTGGGTGCCGGGCAGACCTTCCTGCGCTTCGACGGAACGTCGTGGGCGCCGTTCGCGGGTCCGGCCGATGCAACGACGGCTTTCGTGGACGTCTGGAGCGCGGGTGCCGGTGAGCCCCTCTGGGTACTCAGCGCCCGGCGTGCCTGGTACTGGGATGGTGCGGTATGGACCGTCCAGAGCTTCAGAGACAACCTGAATGCATCGCTGACGCCCAACGCCGAAATGCGCGGCATCGGCGGCACCGCGTCATCGCGCATCGTGGTGTCGCGCCCGGCTGGCGGGACGGATCAGGTAGACGGCGGGCTGTTCGCCAATTTCCGCCAGATATCGGAATACGACACCCGGGGCGTCTACGCCGCGAGCGACAGCGACATTTTCGCGGTCGGCCGTAATTCCTACCGCTTCCAGGGCGACGACGTCCGCAATGCCGGTCAGTGGCGGCCGATATCGGTCATGCGCGAGGCCTTCGACGCCTGGGGCAGCTCGGCTTCGAACGTGTATGCGGTCGGCATCGGCGACCTCACGACCGGCGGCCAGATTTCCCATTACGACGGCAACGGCACGAACACCTGGACGAAGGTGTTCGAGATGGGCCTGTTCCGCCTCAACAGCATCTGGGGCGCGAGCGAGGCCGATATCTTCGTGGTCGGCAACGGCGGCGTGGTCCTGCGATATGCAGAGGCGGAAGCGCCGCAGACGGCTGCCAATTTCCCCAACTCGGGCTGGGTCGGTGATTTCGTCAATGCTCATACGGGCGAGCTCGTGCTCGAACAGATCGATTTCGCGTTCAATGCCTGCGTCCCGTTCGAGTTCGCCCGCTACTATGCATCGGGCCTGACGCCGGAGGGTCAGGCGGGCGGGAGCCTGGGGCCGAACTGGGCCCACAGCTTCGAGTGGAAGATACTGCACGACGCCGATACGGCGACGGTCACGACCTGGCGGGGACGCACCCTGGAGTTTGCCCGCGGCGCCGCCGGCTGGGACAGCACCGACCCGTCCGATAGCGGCTACACGTTGCTGGAGGACGCCACCTCCGGTGACCTGATCCTCGTCGACGACGAGGCGCAGCGCCTGTATGTCTTCGACGCGAACCGGGACCGGTTGACGAGAATCGAGGACCGCTTCGGCAACAGACTCACCATCGAATACTCCATAGCGACCGGCAAGCCGGTCTTCGTGAGCGATGGCAAGGGCCTCGCCATAGAACTCATCTACGGCCTCGAGGAACTCGCCTCGATACGCACGGGCGTCGAAGGTGCCTACCGTGAGGTGGTCTTCGAGTACACGGACGGGCAGCTGACATCCGTCACGGATCCGGAACAGGCACGCACGGACTTCCTCTACGAATCCCCGGTCGGCGATCGCCTCATCACGGCGGTGCGCCTGCCCGAGGGCAATGTCCCCTATACGTGGACCTACGGCGCCGACGTGCGCGTCGCGAGCGAGACCGACGCCTTTACCAACGCCTCCACGATCGCCTACCAGAGCGGCACGACGCCCACGGCGATGCAGGCACCGGACGGCAGCGACATCCGGCTGCAACATGACGATGAAGGCCGGCTGGTCGCACTGACGAACGGCGAGGGCGAGACCACGGCCATGGCCTACGACGGCGCCGGCCGCGTCACCAGCGTCACGGCACCCACCGGCGTGGTCACCACGCTCGAATACGACCCGGCCACCGGCAGGATCGTGCGGCATGGCAAGAGTGGTCAGAACGAGACCGTGTTCTCCCATGCCGAAGTGGCCAGCGTCCTCGGCCACCCGTTCTACGACGTTACCCGCATCGAACAGGCGAACGGCGATGCCCTGACGATAGAGCACGATTCCGCGGGACTGCGTTCCGCCATCGTCGATCAGAATCAGCAACGCTGGACCTACGGCTACGATGCCGCCGGCAGCCTGATATCGGCCGGCCTGCCCGGCGGCGCCGGCTTCACCATCGAGCGTGACGAACGGTGCAACGCAGAGACCATCACGGACTCGGCCGGCAACGCGACCCGCTACACCTACGATCGCTACAACCGCAACGTCGCGGTCATCCATCCCGATGCGACGCGGCGGCTCATCGCCTATGACGATGCCGGGCGGATCGTCTCGCTCACGAACGAGCGCGACAAGACCGTCTCCAGGACCTTCGACGGCAACGGCAACATCGTGGCGATCTCCGTGCCGACCATGCCGGATATCACCTATGTCTATGACGACATGGATCGCGTTACGGAGATGCGCAGCCCGAAGGGCGATGTCACCGGGTTCGTCTATGACGAACTCGGTCGGCTGGAGGAGATCTCCGGACCGCTGGGCCGGCGCAACACGTTCGGCTACGACAGGGCCGACCGGCCGGTCTCGCTGTCTTTGGGCGGCAGGACACCCTTCGAACTCCGCTACACGGCGGAGGGTCTGCCCGACGCTTTCGTGGCTCCCGGCATACTGACGCTGGACGCCGAATCGACCGGGGCCCGCCCCGGGCGCACGGACCGCTACTCGGACGGCGCTACCGCACTGACCAAGATCTACGACGATCGCGGCCGGTTCATCGGCTTCGACGATCAGCCCGGCGATGAGCTGCTGCGGATCGAGTACGACGAGCGCGGCAACGTGACGGCTTTCCGGAGCTATGGCGGTGCCATCAGCACCGGGATCGCCTATGACGCGCTGAACCGGCCGATCCGTTTCCGCGACGCCAACGGCAACGACTGGCTCAGGGACTTCGACGGGGCCGGCCGCCTGACGGACATCGAGGATCCACTGGGCCGCCGGACACAGCTCGGATACGACGATCGCAGCTGGGTAAGCAGCGTCCAGTTCCCGGACGGACTGGGTTCAGTAACGATCACCCGCAACCCGTCCGGATTCGAGACCGAGCGAGCCTACAGCGACGGCACGCTGCTCGAGTACGAGTACGACGATCTCGGACAACCGATCTCGGCCAGCGGCGTCGCCCTCGGCTACGACGACAACGGCAACGTGGCGAACAGCAACGGCATCGTGGTGGCACATGACGCCGACGATCGCCTGGAGAGCGTGGAGCTGGCTCCCGGCAAGACCGTTACGTACCGCTACGACGACCGCGGCATGCTGACCTCGGTGGAGGACTGGATGGGCGAGGCCGTGACCTTCGCGAACGACGAGGCGGGACTGCTCAACGGCATCTCCCGCGCCAACGGCGTGAACACCGCGCTCGACTACGACGTGGCGGGCCGCCTCGACACCATCGAGGAGCCGGGGATCGCGCTGATCGATCTCAGCTACGACGCACGGGGACGCCTCACCGAGGCCACCCGCAACGTGCCGCGGCCGGCAGGGCTCGTCGATGCCCGAACGGCGACGTACCGCTACGATGCGGCCAGCCAGACCGAGCAGTTCTCCCATGACGCGCTCGGTCGGCGAACCGCCGATGACCGCCGCAGCTACGACTGGAATCTCGCCTCCCGGATGACCGGGTACACGGCCCAGGGGGCGAGCGTGGAGTTCGAGTACGATGCCATGGGCTACAGGACGCAGCGTTCGGACGCGGCGGGTACGCGTGAGTTCGTGTGGAACTACGCGCTGGGACTGCCCTCGGTCTCGGTTGAGCGGAGGGACGGTGCGGACAGCCGGTACTACGTGCACACGCCGTCCGGCGACCTCCTCTACAGCCTGGAGCCGGACGGAGAGCGGCGCTTCTATCACTACGACGAACGCGGCAATACGCTCTATGTCACCGGCGACTCCGGCAATGTGCTGGCCTCCTATGCCTACACGCCCTACGGTGAAGTGATCGCCGAGCAGGGCGGCATCGACAACGCGTTCACTTTCATGGGCAAGCGCGGCGTCATGCGCGAGGCCGACAGCGATCTGTACTACGTACGAGCGCGCTACTACGACGCGAGGACGGGTCGATTCCTGTCCCGGGATGCCGAGCGCTCCTTCTCACCGAAGCGCGGCAACCCGTATCAGTACGCGCGGGGCAATCCCCTGATGTTCACCGACCCGACGGGACTCGACGAAGAAGAGGGCTGGTTCTCGTCCATGGTACGAAGAGGAGGCAACTGGCTCGGTAAACAGGTCGACAACGTCGTGAACGCCGGGCTGGGCGGGGCGACTCTGGCCGGACGGAAATGGGACGCCATGGCGGACGCCGTCCGTGCGGATATCGGCGGCGCCTGGCAGAGCGTCTCTTCGAGGCTCGAGGAGTTCGTCGGCATCCGCGCCGACATCCGCAATAGCACCGGCAGACCCGGCGTTTTCGGCGCCGGGAAGAACATCCGGCTGAGCGCGGAGCAGAATCGGATATTGCGCTCGGTGGCACGGTCCGCGAGGACCCGGGCAGAGGCGAGCGCAAGTGCTGCAAGGAAGCTGCTGAAGACAAAGGCATTCAACATCAATATCTTCGGCGCCCTGGTATCGGGGCTGATGGAGTCGTCGCAGCAGTACACGACGACCACCGCCGGGCAGGTCGCCGGCAAGGGCCTGATCGGCGCCTCGAATGCAGCCATCGGGCATTCCGGCGGCCCGTTTGCGACCTTCGTCGGCGTCTCGTCCCTGATGGATGCGGGAACGGAGTTTTATTACTCCCAGCGCTACGGCTCTGGAATGGAAGGCATCCGCGTCGGGGCCCACGAAGTGCTGTTCCAGCCCGTGCGCTTGTTCGTCGCGGCCGCAGAGGACTTTGCCACGAAGCCCACCAGCAACGGGGATTCGGCGCTGTACAAGCTGTCACAGACGATGAAGAGCGCACAGGACGACAATCTGGGCGCTTTCACACACTATCTCTACGATAAAGGCGAAGACCTCGAGGAGTACTTCGGCATCTCCGACTACCTCGTGGGTCTGTTCGCAGAGGAAGACGAGGAATAGACCGCATGCGCTTCGCCACCCGCCGGAGCGGCACCGCGCCGATGCCGCTCCGGCGTTTCTTGCGGCGAGCCCGGCGGGAGGCAACAATTGGCCGACAAGGAGGCCGGCTGTTGCAGAACAATCCCGTCACCCAGTTGATAGAGGCAGCCGCACGCGGCGAGGCCGGTGCTTCCGACGAGCTCTTGCCGCTGGTCTACGACGAACTCCGCAAGCTCGCCCATGCCCGCATGAACCGTGAGCGGCCCGGCGCGACCCTGCAGCCGACGGCGCTCGTCCACGAGGCCTATCTGCGGCTCGTCGGCAGCGACACCGAGTGGGACAACCGACGGCACTTCTTCGCGGCGGCGGCGGAGACGATGCGCCGGATTCTGATCGAGCGCGCACGGCGTTACGCCGCCGCGAAACATGGCGGTGAACTGCGGCGCACCGAATTCGACGGTTTGCAGTTCCCCGACGACGTCGACGTCGAGCGCCTGGTCGCGTGGGACCAGTTGCTGGAGCAACTGGCAGCGCAGGACCCGGTGATGGCCGATGTCGTCAAACTGCGCTCCTTCGCCGGCTTCACCATTGCGGAGACCGCGCAGGCACTGGACCTCTCACCCCGCACCGTCAACCGCCACTGGACCGGGGCGCAGGCCTGGCTGCGGCTGCGCCTCGTTCAGACGGAGCACGCGGGTGAGTGACAGGCGCTGGGAACGGCTCTGGGAGCTGTTCCACGAGGCCCTGGAGTTGCCGGAAGGCGAGCGCGAGCGGTTTCTGGACGCGGCCACAGGCGACGATGCGGAACTGCGCGCGGAACTCGCAGCACTGATCGGCGCACACGAGGACGGCAGCCTGGACGAGGGGATCGGCCGCGGCATCGAAGCCCTGCGCCGGCTCGATCCGGACGCGATGATCGGACGCGATATCGGCCCCTACCGCCTCACCGCCGTCATCGGCCAGGGCGGCATGGGGGTGGTCTACGCCGCGGAGCAGTCCGAGCCGATCCGCCGCACCGTGGCACTGAAGCTCATCAAACTCGGGATGGATTCCCGCGAGGTCATCGGTCGGTTCGACGCCGAGCGACAGGCCCTCGCGATGATGAACAATCCCAACATCGCCCGGGTCTTCGATGCCGGCGCGACGGACTCCGGCCGCCCGTACTTCGTCATGGAACGGATCGACGGCGTGCCGATCACCGAGTACTGCGACACACGGCGATTGAGCACGGCCGAACGCCTGACCCTGTTCCTCGCCGTCTGTGGCGGCGTCCAGCATGCACACCAGAAAGGCGTTATCCACCGCGACCTGAAGCCCACGAACGTGCTGATTACCGAGGAGGACGGCGCACCCGTCCCCAAGATAATCGACTTCGGCATCGCCAAGGCCACGGCGCAGAGGGCGGCCGAGAGGACGATGTTCACCCGCGCCGGTGTCTTCATCGGGACACCGGAGTACATGAGCCCGGAGCAGGCCGGTCTGTCGATTCAGGACGTGGACACACGGACCGACGTCTACTCGCTGGGCATCCTGTTGTACGAACTCCTGGTGGGGTCCCTGCCGCTCGATCCCACGGAATTGCGGGCCGCGGGATACGACGAGATCTGCCGTCGTATCCGCGAGGAGGAACCGTCCCGGCCCAGCATGAAACTGGGCACGCTGCAGGGCGGGGCCGACGACCTGGCGCGGAACCGTGGCACCGACAGTGCCGCGCTCGTGCGCTCGCTGCGCGGGGATCTCGACTGGATAACGATGCGGGCGCTGGAGAAAGACCCCGAACGTCGCTACGGGTCGCCATCGGAGCTCGCGGCCGACCTGCACCGGTACATCAACCATGAGCCGGTCGAGGCGGGCCCGCCTTCGGCCGCGTACCGCATCAGGAAATTCGCGCGGCGGCACACGTTGACGGTGGTGGCCGGGAGCCTGATCACCCTCTCGCTGCTGCTGGGCATCGGCGCCGCAACACTCGGCCTCCTGCGGGCACAGGAGGCCGAGCGGATCGCCAATGCCGAGGCCCGCACCTCCGAGGAGGTGACAGAATTCCTGACCGGGCTCTTCCGCGTGGCGGCACCCGGCGCCGCCGACGCCGATTCCGTCACGGCCCGCGAGATTCTCGACCGCGGTGTCGCGCGTATCCGCAACGATCTCACCGCCGAGCCGGTCGTGCAGAGCCGGCTGATGCAGGAGATGGGTTCCGTCTACGCCCAGCTCGGCCTGCTGGAGGAGGCCGAGCGTCTTTATCGGGAGGCGCTGAAGATCCACACCGAACGAGGTGCCGACGCCGAACACGCGGAGACCATTGCCGGGCTGGCCAACGTACGCTACCTGCAGGGCGAGTACCTGAATGCAATCGACCTCTACCGCGACGCGATCGTGCTGGCGGAGACCTCGGATGAGGAGGTGGAGGTGCTCTGGCTCGCAACGACCTACGGCAACCTCGGTTCCGTGTACGACACGTTGTCCCGCAACGACGAGGCTCTCGCAGCGCTGCGGACGGCCCGTGACATGCTGGCATCGTCCGGCAACGCGGACAGCCGCGAGTACGGCCGCATCATGCGCAACGTCGGCATATCGCACTGGCGCGCCGGCGACACCGAAGCCGCTCGTGAGGCCTATGCGGCTGCCCTCGCCGTCTACGACCAGGTCCTGAAGCCTGGCCACCCGGACGTCTCTTACGTCGTCAATTCGCTCGCTATCCTGAACTACAATCTGGGCGACTACGGCACGGCGAAGACCCTGTTCGAACGCGAACTCGCCAACCTGGAGCGGACGCTGGGACCCGAGCACCGCGATACCGCGAGTGTCATGAATAATCTCGGCCTGCTTTTGCTGAAGATGGACCGGCCGGACGCGGCCGGCCCCAGAATCGAGGAATCGCTGCGCATCCGCGAAGCGGTGCTGGGGCCCGAACACGAGGAGGTAGCGACCAGTCTGTGCAACCTGGCGGAACTGCGGCTGATCGAGCAGCGGCCGGATGCCGCGAGGTCGGCCGTCGATCGGTGCCTGGCCATCCGGGAGGAGAAGCTCGGACCGGATCACCCCTACGTTGCCAGCGCGCTGGATATCTACGTCAGTGTTCTGGATAAACTCGGCGAGACGGACCAGGCACGAAACCTCGCGCAGCGAGCGGCCCGGATCCGCGACGCCGCGCAGTGAACCTCATCGCACGCCACGTCGCCTGACCTCAGGGGCAGGCGGGTCCGATACAGCGGCCGTCGGTGAACAGCAGCGTATTGTGGCCCCGGTCGCCGCCGGGCTCCGGTACGCCGGCGGCAACGAGGAATAGCGCGGAGTGCGCGCCGTACATGCCGTCCGGCAGATCGGTGGCGGCGTTGACAATGAACACCTTGCCCATGCGGAAGTTGATGGAGTGGCGGTTGCGGTAGCGCTCCGCGTCGAAGTCCTCGTCCTGCGCGAAGCCGTCGAGCCAATCAGCCAGATCGGCCGGGGTAGCCGGCTCCAGTACGCCGGATTCCTGCAGCTGGGCCAGGCCGAGCTTGCCGGGCAGTATCTGCTCGGCCGGGTCGAGCACCACGTCCTCGATGCGGCGATCGCCCTTCAGGGTGGGCTCTGCGGTGAGCTCGCCGATGCGGAAGTAGGTGCCGCCGTGCACCGTGTGCATGCGCGAGACCGGTTCGGCGAAGATCTCGAACAGCCGGTCCTGCACCTCGTCGTACTCGTAGCCCTCGTCCTCGTGCGCGAAGAACGACCGGCAGGCGTTGCGCGCATTCGGGTCGAGCTCCCTCAAGGGCACGCCGGGCTCGAGACCGATGACCCGCTGCAGGCCCCTGCCGCTGGCGATGACGCCGGCAATCTCCGCGTCCGGCGTCGAGAGCACCTTCCAGACCGTCGGTTCACCCGACATCAGCACGAGCACGACCGGGACATCGGTGCGGCCCACCGCGACGGCCTGTTCGCCGGCGCTGTCGTCAGTCGGATCGATGGCGACGCCTTCGAGGTCACGGTCGCCGCGCCGCACGCCGACGGCCTGCAGCTCGATCGCGTCCGGCAGCGCCCCGAGGCCGCAGGGATGATTCGCGTCCCGCGTCGGCGGCTCGACGTGGGCGTACAGCAGGTCGTTCGCCGGATACGCGCCGGCCAGCCGGCCCGCCAGCGTCTCCTTGAAGCCGTGATCGAAGCCCTGCTCGGGGCCGGCGATCAGCACCAGGCCGCCGTCGTCGAGGAAGAGGAAATAGCTCAGCACGTCCTGGCCGTGCCGGGTGTCGCGGTGCTCGTAGGCGGCCACCTGGCGGCTGCCGGCCTCGATGAACACCTCGGCCATCTTGCGGTTGCCGCCTTCGGTGCCCAGCACGAAGCGCTGCAGGTCGCGGTAGGTGCTCTCCTCGGATTGCCGGTCGTTCGAACGGATGGCGAGCACGATGGTGTGCTCGCCAGGACTGAACTTGATGGATTTTCCGCCTTCGAAGATCGACTGCGGATCGGCGTCCGCCGGGATCAGCGCAACGACGCTGGCCCCCTGGACGCCGAAGAACCCGATCTGCATGCCGAAGGCCCCCTGGTAGCCCGGCGGCACCGAAATGCCGAAATCCTCGCCGAGCTGCGTCTCGATCTCGGCGGCATCCGCCGTGATGGTGCTCGAGTTGATGAGGCCCATCAGCTTCCCGATACCGAACGGGATGCCGAGCATCAGCAACAGGATGATGACGAGAATCTTGCGCATGGTACTGCCCTGCCCGGCCGAAAGCTGCGACTGTCGAAATCCTAAGGCGATGCCGTACGAGCCGCGCATGCGCGGCACCAGCCTGTGACGATCTTCACCATCGGGCAGCAGATACCGTGATCTCCTTCACAGTCGGATTGCGCTATCTCCGCCCGCAACACCCGTTGACGGACACTCGAGCGGACATCAGCAGGCACGGCGGTCCCGACGACTCCGGCACACCAGAACCATGAAGTGGATCCTGAACATCACGCTCGCCGTGGAGGTGCTCGTCGCGCTCTTCTGGACGATCGCGATGTGGACCGAGACGGGCTCCAGCGGCATCGCCGTGCTCGGCTGGTTCGCGGTCGTCATCGTGGTCTTCGTCGTCGCGTTCCTGCTCG
The DNA here is from genome assembly GCF_040706615.1 of Lentisalinibacter sediminis. Classification (NCBI taxonomy): domain Bacteria; kingdom Pseudomonadati; phylum Pseudomonadota; class Gammaproteobacteria; order Woeseiales; family Woeseiaceae; genus Lentisalinibacter; species Lentisalinibacter sediminis. The sequence goes on from NZ_JAPDRF010000006.1 coordinate 105,724, forward strand.
CCGCGCTCATCGCATGGCGGCGCCCGGCGCTGCGGCGGCGGGCGACGATGGCGATGGTGCTGCCGTTCATCGGCGGCTTCGCGCCCTGGCTGCTGCGGGTCCTGTCGGGTGGGCCGGCGGACCCGGGGTTCGTCTGGCGCGTCGCGGCTATCGTGACGGCGGGCATCGTTGTAGTCGCGTTGCTAATACCGCGGGCTACAGCGCGACGACTGCCGGGCGCGCTCTTCCGCAGCCGCGGCTTCAACGCCGCGGTGGCGGGCGCGCTCGTCGTCGGGTGGGGACTGCTGCTGCTCGTCGGCGGCTGGGTGCTGACCGAGGCGGGTCAGGCAGCGCTGTACCGGACGGACCGCGGCAGCACGGGCATGGCTGCCGCCTACCTCGTGCTGGGCGTCTCGGCCTACCTGCTGCTGCTCGGTGCCGCCTCGCTGCTGACGGCAGCCTGGGGCTGGCTCGGCCTCGCGGGCGGGGTCGAGGGCGCACGGCGGCGCCTGCATGTCGCGCAGCTCGCGGCTGCCGTACCCGGGATACTCGCCGCCGCGGCGGCCTGGGCCTGGCTGATCAGCCAGCGCTGAGTGTGACCGGGGCGGGCTGAGCGCCGGATTCCGCCTGGCGGCGGATCACCGCACCGGCACCTTCTCCACCTGCCGCAGCGCGAGTTCGTAGTCGCGCTGCAGCCGCGGATTGTCCGGGTCGTTCTCCATCGCCATGCGGTAGTAGCGCAGCGCCGCCTCCCAGTCGCCACGGTCGATGGAGGTCACCGCGAAGCCCCACAGCGCGAGCGCGTTGTCCGGGTCCAGCAGCCAGGCCTGGTTGAAGCGGCGGATCGCCATCACCTTGTCGCCGGAGTAGAAGACGTACCAGGCGTTCTTCGCCGCCACTTCGGCGGCGTCCTCGCGGGAGCGGCCGCCCTCCGTCATCATGCGGATGTACTCCTCGTCGGCGCGCTTCTGCTCGGGCGTCTTCTCGGCGAGACCGTACATCGGCCGCTCGTTGATGGGCCAGGCGTCGGCCCCGGGCGCGGAGCGGGTGCCCGGTACCGTGCGCACCAGCGCGAAGTCGTCCACGTACCAGGTCGCCGGCCCGTCCGTGGCCGTGGCGCCGATGGCCCAGCCGTGGACCGCGTCGAGACCCAGCCCGTCGTTCGGGGCATGGGGGCCGCTGTCCTTGCGCATGAACGCCCCGAAAGGGATCTCGATCGTGCGCCATCCCTCGAAGTCGTCTGCCAGATCGTAGACGTAGCGCTCGGCGGTATCCCCGGGCAGGTGCGGATTGCGGTTGTCGATCACGTCCACGAAGAACCCTGCGCCACTGCCGCGGCCATACAGCCGGAAGCTGATGCCGTCGCAGGCGCGCCAGTCGTAGGGGACCCAGAAGGTCGCCTCGTGGCCCTCGTAGAAGAAGAAGTGTGCGAACGCGGCCCAGTTCTGCACGTCGAAGTCGAGCCGCAGCACCCGGTTGTCCGCAGCAGCATCCGGGAGCGGCGGATACTCCGCCGTGGTCGAGAACGCGACCGTGCTGACGCCGTCGGTGAAGGTGACGAAGCCGACCGGGATGCCCTCGTGGTCCGCCGTGGTCGCGACCGGGGTCTCGAAGTCATCGAAGACCACCGTCTCGTGCTCCGCTGCGGCGAAGGCGGCCAGGCGGCTCGCCTTGCCCCGCTCCCGCTCGATGTTGGCCAGCAGCGCCTGGACGGCGATGGCCGTGGCCCTCGACTCCATGGCCAGTCTCGCCTCCTCGGACTCGTCCTTCGTCTGCAGCCCGGCCTCCCGGAAGATGCGATGGTACGAGTTCAGCAGGAACGACATCGCGTTGTTGCCGTCCTGGTCCAGCACATAGCACTCGATGCCGAATATCCACTCGTCGCTCACCGGCAGCAGGAACTCCAGCACCAGGTGATATTGAGCCTGCGGCTGCCGCCCGCTGACGGCCTCGGCGACCTTCGTCATGTCGGTCTGGAAGATGTCCCACTGTGAGGTGCCGAACAGCGGCCCCAGGTCGATGCGGCGCCCGCCGCGCACCGCGTTGATGCCGGCGGCGTTCAGCTGCTCGATGATCCCGGCCTGGGAGCGGAACGAGGCGGCCGTCCTCGTCTCACGGCGGACCAGGGTCGGGTGGACGGCAATGGTTGCGGTGTCCAGGGATTCGACGAAGGTAGCTGCTCGAGAGGCATACGGCCGGTAGCCGCCCTCGTCGAGCATCTGCTGAACCTCGTCGGCCGGCGCCCAGCTGCTCACGAATGCGAGACCCACCGCAGCACAGATGCCCGGAATCAGTCTCATGCAGCGGCCGACGGCCATGACGGAATCAGAATGTGGCTTCGTTAGCTACCACTGTCCTCCGATTCGCGGCCGATCCAATACGGGAAAACCGTTAGCGGGCCGGCCTCCTACCCGTCATTCCGAAGCCATAAGGGAACAGCGGATCGTACTCCTCGTCCCCGACGTTGATCGGGATCTGCGCGGCCTCCCGTGGCCAGGAAAAGCCGAGTCGGCCGGTGAAGTCATAGTCGCCGAACAGCACCTGGGCAACCCCCTCGCCTTCCGAGCCCGGCAGCCAGGCGGCGACGAAGGCGGCCGAGCGCTCGAGCTCCTCGTTCACCAGCAGCGGTCGACCCGAGATGAGTACCGTGACCACCTTCGTGCCCTGCTCGTGGTAGGCGCGGATGAGTTCGCGCTGCTCTTCGGTCAGCACCAGCTCCTCCGCCTTGCGGTCGCCCACGCCCTCGGCATAGGGCTCCTCGCCGACCACCACGATGGCGATGTCGGCGTCGTCGCGCACGCCGGCGGGGCCGGCGTCGATCACGTGCTCGGCGCCGATCACGTTCCTGATGCCGTCGAGGATGCTGGTGGCACCCTCCACCGGCCGGGCCGCGTTGCCATAGAGATCCTCGTGGGCGCCCTGCCACTTCTTGGTCCAGCCGCCGCTCTGGTAGGCGACGTTGTCGGCGTGGCTGCCGGCGACGATGACGGTGCGGTCTTTGGAGAGCGGCAGGATGCCGTCCTCGTTCTTCAGCAGCACCAGGGATTCGCGCACCGCCTGGCGGGCCACGTCGCGGTGCGCGGCAGAGCCCACGGTGTCGGCGCAGGCGTCGGAGCTGTACGGCCGCTCGAACAGGCCGAGGCGGAGCTTCATACGCAGGATGCGGGTGACTGCATCGTCGATGCGGGACATCGGCACCTCGCCGGCCTCCACCAGCCGCACGATCTCGGGGATGCCCTCCTTCCACGACTGCACCAGCATGAACATGTCGATGCCGGCCGTGAGCGACTCCTCCATGGTCAGGCCGCCGAGGCGCACGCCCTCCCAATCCGTGAGCACCACGCCGTCGAAGCCGAGCTCCTCCTTCAGCAGATCCGTCAGCAGCGCCTCCGAGCCGTGGATCTTCTCGCCGTTCAGGGAGCTGAACGACGCCATGACAGAGACCGCGCCGCTCTCGATGGCGTCGACGTAACCCGGCAGGTGGACGGTGCGCAGCTCCTCTTCCGTGATGACCGCATTGCCGCGGTCGACGCCGCCCTCGGTGGCGCCCTCGGCGACGAAGTGCTTGGCGGTGGCGCCCACGCGCTGCTCGTCGGTGAGGTCGTCGCCCTGATAGCCCTCGATGAGGGGGCGCGCGAACAGCACCTGCAGCTCCGCGGTCTCGCCGAAGGCCTCATAGGTGCGGCCCCAGCGGATGTCCCGCGCAACAGCAATGGTGGGCGCGAAGGTCCAGCGGATGCCGGTGGCGGCGAGCTCCCGGGCGGTGACCCGTGCCAGGCGCCGGGCCAGATCCGGGTTGCGGGTGGCGCCGATGCCGATGTTGTGGGGCAGGATGGTGGCGGGGCCGTCGAAATACGCGTGCCCGTGCACGGCGTCGATGCCCGCCACGATGGGGATGCCGGTGCGGGTGGCGAGCGCGGCACGCTGGTAGGCATCGAACATCTCGCGCCAGGCCGCCGCAGTGCCCAGGTTGCCCTCCGGCACGGTGCTGATGATGGAGCCGAGGCCGTATTCGCCTACCTCCTCAGGCGTCGCGGTGGAGACGTCGGCCTGCACCATCTGCCCGGCCTTCTCGGTCAGCGTCATGGCGGCGACAACGGCGGGGATGTCGGCTTCGGAGCGGAGAACGGGGATGCGGGCATCGGGCGCGGGGCGATCCAGCTGGCGGTTGCAGCCGGCCAGCACGGCGAGGGCGGAGAGGGTCACGATGAGTCTCAGTTGCTGCGGGTTTCTCATGGCATGCGGTCCGCTGATCGCGGGGACTGTCGGCTCGCCGGATAGTGTAGACGACCGACTGCCCAATCGGTCGGCAAGTCAACCGCCTCCCGCCATGGGAACGACCTCCGCGCTGCCCACGTGGGTGAAGCGCCCCGGCGTGCAGGTGAGGATGATGATCTGGCAGTCCCTGCCGGCCGCAGCGATGGCGGCGCCCATGGTCTCCAGGCGGGACGGATCCGAGAAGCCGAGGGCATCGTCGATGATCAGCGGCACGCCGCCCTGCTCGGCGACGATGCGGGCGGCGGCGAGGCGGGCGAGGATGCCGAGCTGCTCCTGCGCCCCGACACTCAGCGCTTCGAATGGCAGCGTCTGCTCATCCCGGGTGACGGCCTCCAGTTTCCAGTCGTCGCCGACCGCCACCTCGAAGCTCTGGCCGAAGACGATGCGGCCGAGCTTTTCGATGGCCTCTTTCAGCGGCCGGACATACGCCTGACGGGCGGCGTCGCGGTGCCGGTTGAGCGTGGTCCAGAGGCGCTCGGCGGCGGCCGCGCGACGGCGGGTGGTTGCCAGTTCGTCGGCGGTGTCCGTCACCCGGCGGTCGGCGGTCTCCAGTGCGTCGTAGCGGCCGTCGGCCTGGGCGCGTTCGAGGCGGTCGTGAAGGACGGCGAGTTGCTGCTCGGTCTGGGTGAGGTCGCGCTCGGCCCGGGTGAGGGCGTCTCTGGCGTTGGTGTAGAGGGTCTCGACGGAGTTGGGGTCGAGCTGGTCGAGGCGACGGCGGATGCCGGCGGTGTCGGCTTCGAGTTGCTCGGCGGCGGCGGCGGCTTCGCGGACTTTTTCTTCGAGGGTGTCGTCCGGCGTCTCGGCACTGGCAGCCTGCAGTCGTTGCTGCCTGTCTCTCAGCGTGGCCTCGCGCCCGATGAGGGACTCCTTCGCCTCGCGCAGGGCGGCATCGGCCTCGGCGTGTTCGGCGCGCAGCTCCGCTTCCCGTTGCTGGGCGGCCTCGTATTCCGACTCGGCGTCCGTCAGCGCGTGTTCGGCGGCGGCAAGGGCTTCGCGGGCTGCGGCGGCATCTGGCGGGAGGTCGACATGCCCGTCCCTCTGTTCCAGGAAGGCCTCGCAGCGTTCGCGGAGTGAGCGAACGGACTCCGTAATCTCCTCGGCGGTCTCCTCGCTCTTCTCCCCGGCCCCGCCGAAGGACAGGATCTCGGCGGCCCGGGAACGCAGGCGCTGGCGCTCCGCCTCTGCGCTGCGGCGGGTCTCGTTCTGCTCGATGGCCTCGGCGAGGTCCTTCACCCGGTAACGCTCGAGGACACTCGCGAGCGCCGTCCCGGCTTCGCTGAGATCGCTCTCCAGCTCGGCGGCGGTACGCGGCGGCGCGATGCGCACGGAGGCGAGACCGGGGAAGCGGATCTCCAGGCCGGAAGCGACGTAGCGCTTCTCGGCCTCGCCCTTCACCAGGGAGAGGTCTTCGTCCTCGATGGTGAAGTCCAGCGACTCCTCTGCCGTGACCGTGACCGCGGTGGCGGCGAGGTCGCGCTTGCTCTTCGCCTTGTCGAGCTCGTGGCTGGCAGCGCGGATGGCCTCCAGGCCGGCGTCGTCGATGGCGATGTCGTTCAGGGTCTTCGAGGTCTGTTTCAGTTGTTCGGCGACGGCACGGTGGTCTTTCAGGCGCTGCTCGTTCTTCGCGAGGCGGTCGCGGTCTTCCAGGTAGCCGAGGTCCCGGCGGGCAGCCTCGACCTGTACGCGGGCGGCATTGCGGCGTTTGCGTTTGTCCTCGGCCACCAGGCGCGCGGAGTCGACCTTGTTCGCCAGCTCCGTAGCACGTTCGGCCAGCGGTTGCTGCTTCTCTTTCTCCGCCGCCAGGGCCTTTTCGTCGGTCGCTATGGTGTCGGCGAGTGCCTTACGCTCTTCGAGCGCGCGGGTAACGGCGACCTGCTGGTCGGTGGCGTTAGCCAGGCGGGCTTCGGCCAGCTCGAGCTCCTGCCGGAGTTTCGTCACGCTCTGCCAGGACGCTTCGTGCTTGCGAAGTTTGGCCTCGAGGGCGGGGATGGCCTCGCGGCGGCGACGGACGTCGGCCTGCAGGCGCTCGTGGGCCTCGGTGTCTCGTTCCACCTCCGCGAGTGCGGCGGCGGCGGCGTCGCGGGCGGCGACGGCGGCATCAAAGTCCTGCTCCAGCTGCTGGAAACGCGGTTTGCCGGTCCTGGGGGTGTAGTAACGCTCGTACTCCGCCCGGGCGGCGTCGTACAGGTCCATGTCCTCCACGCCGGTGGTGGCGTGGCCGGCCGCCTCATCCAGGGCATTGGAGAGACCCTCGGAGTCTTTCAGGTCAGCCGGCGCCAGGCTCGCGCCCTGCTTCGTGAGCAGCGCCTGCCACAGGGCGAGGTCCACGGTCTCGTTCAGGATGGCCTCGGCCCGCTCGTGGGCCTCGCGGCCGGTGAGCTGTTCGCGGCGGGGCGCCGTGACGTCCAGCGTGGTCTGGGGGGACTTGTTGTAGGTCTTCGAGTAGACGAAGCGATAGTCGCCGGTCTCGATCTCGGCGGTCACCGTACTGCCGACGTCCCGGCCCACCGGCATCACCGCCCTGATGGCCTGCTTCTTCGAGGAGTCGAGTTCCCGGACGAGCGTGAGCAGCGCCTCCACCAGCGTGGACTTGCCGGCCTCGTTGGGGCCTTCGACGATGGTTACGCCGTCGGCGAAGCGCACGTCGCAGGACTCGATGCCGCGCCAGTTCTCGAGGGCGAGGCGGAGGAGGCGCATCAGGGACGGGCGGCATGCGGGGACATGAGGAGGGAGTTTAGCAACTGCCGGGTAGGAGGGGATTTATCCCCGACTCGATATCGCGCCTGAAGGCGGACCGGGAGTCGCGCCTGAAGGCGCTCCTACGTCGGTTGCCAGACCGTCAGGGGCATGACGGCTGCGATGGATGCGAAATCGCGATCCGTAGTCGGCATCGTCAGTTTGTGCCGGATGCACAGTTGCGCCAGCAGCGCATCGATGGTTCCGGCCTGATCGACCCAGAAGGTCCATGCCGCGAGCGCTCCGCCTTGTAGTCGTAGTCTTCATCCCACTCCAGCGACCCGAACAGCCCGGCAACTTCCTTCTGTTCGCGGCGGGCAATGAATTCCTCCAGTGCTTTCGTAACCGCAGCCTTCTTGGTGCGCTCGCCGCTGAGCTCCAGCGCGCGCTCGATCAGGTCCGGGTCGATAGCAAGATTCGTAGCCATTTGTGTATACCTCTACACATTACTGTACACAGACGGCGTCAGCCGGACAGGACCAGCGTAGCGTGTGCCGCCGGCCAGGCGGCGGCCTCCATACCTTGCCAATGGCAGCGGATACGGCCGGCCGGGGCGTGGGAGGACCGGCACTTTGCGATCGAAGCGCCGGATCCGGTCGAGGCAATCCGCTGTCGCATGGAGCAGATGGGGCCATACTGACGTTTCCGCTGAAACGTCGGTCGCTTCAATTCTCCCTTTCGACCAGTCGTCCCTCCGCATACTTGTGCAGGATGCTGGCCATGAGGGTCTGGTAGGGAATCCCCTCCTCTATCGCGCGTTTCTGGATCGCCTCCACGTCGCGACTGCTCAGACGGATGTTGACCCGGCGGTCCTTCCGCAACGTCTCCTGCGCGTACTCCCGATACCGTGCAGCCGCCTTCCGGCCGCCGCGCACAGGCAGAAGCTCGCCGGATTCGTATGCGTCGAGGATTTCCTTCTCTTCTTTCGTCAGTCGTGACATCTAATCGTCCAAGTACTTTCTGGTTGCCTTGCGGCTCGGGATTATCGTCTTCAGGAACACCTCGTCGTCATCCTCGACGAAGGGCACCAGATACGCGTAATCGTCGATCGCAATCACGAACACCCGCTGCCCTGCGTATCGGTCCTGATTCGGATGTTCGAGGACATCGAGGACGTCACCGTTCGCAATATGGAACAGGGCTGCCTCGAACGACACCCCCCGAACCAGCTGTAGTTGCAGGTTCTTCTCGGGATTCCAGTCGAACCGTTTCACTGACGGATACTAATACAATGTGTGCCTATTGTCATCGCTCTTTATGACTGACGGCCGGCTACCGCTGATCGGAGTCTCTGTTGCAGCATCCCACGAAAGAACGACTGATCGGGCAATCGCCGATTCTCGTTGATCAGCGGACCTTCGAGCGCTGCAGAAGCACGATGGCGACCCCGCCCAGAGTCGCCGCCGACGCAATCACGAGCCGAGGCGTGACGGCCTCCGCGAGCAGCATCACACCGCCGATGGCGGCGATCACAGGCACCGACAGCTGCACCGTCGCCGCCTGGGTGCCGGTCAGCCCCTTGAGCGCCGCGTACCAGATCACGTAGCCGAGACCCGACGCGACCGCGCCGGAGGCGACGGCCAGCAGGAAGCCAGCCGCCGTGCCGTGCCAGCGGCCGACGAACGCGAGACTCACGAGCAGTACCAGCGGCAGGCAGTAGAGGAAGTTGTTGGCGGTGGCCGACAGCGGGTCGCCGCTGCCGCGGCCGAGCAGCGAGTACATGCCCCAGGCGATGCCGGCGATGGTCATCAGCACCGCGCCATCAGCCGCCGGCGCGGTCACGCCGGGCGAAACCAGCCAGACGAGACCGCCGATCGCGAGCGCGAGTCCTGCCCAGGAGACCGGCGGGAAATACTCCCCAGCGCGCAGCGCCGCGGCGAACATGGTCACCTGCACGGCGCCGAACAGAATAAGCGCACCGGTGGCCGCACCCAGCGTCACGTACGCGAACGAGAAGCACACCATGTAGCCGAACAGCATCACGGCGGCCCGCCAGCTGCCCGGCGCCCGCCCCTGCCTCCGCCACCGCGGCGCGACGATGAGCGCGAGCATCACCGCCCCCGATGCGACCCGGACGGACGCGAAGCTGGCAGCATCGATCAGCCCCTGTCCCAGCGCCATGCGGCACAGGATGGAGTTGGCCGCGAAGGCGATCATCGCCACGGCGGTCAGCGCGACCGTGGTCAGGGCGCCGGGTGACGGCGGGCCGGAGGGCGAATCTCTCATCGTTCCCCGAGCCTAGCAGGGTAGGAAGGTAGGAGGGCCTTCAGGCCCGATCGGGAAATGGGCCGGGGGCTAAAGTCGGGGCTAAAGCCCCTCCTACACGTCCAGGCCGAGGACGATCGACCAATAGATCTCCAGCTGCGCCAGCTCGGCACCACTGAGTTCGGCGAGCCTCTCGCCCTGGAAGCGCCGGTTGTCGAGGGTGCGCACCTGGTCGACCATGACGTCGGAGTCTTCCCGCAGTCTGTCACGACGCGCAATGCGGAACCGGAGCGGGGCGGCATCATCGATCAGGCGGGTGGTCAGGGGCAGTACGATGGTGCTCGGGTGATCGGCTTCATTCAACAGATCACTCTGCATGACGAGACACGGGCGGATCTTGCCCGGCTCGCTGCCTTTCGAGGGATTGGAGTTGGCGAGGTAAATCCCGCCCCGCCGCAGCCGCATCGGCTAGAGCGCGTCGGCGTCGGCGGCCTCGAGTTCCCCGGCGATTCCGACCGCCTGGCGGCGCGTCTTCAGCGAGGCCTCCCGGATCCGGCGGCGAAGCGCCTCGCGGTCCAGCGTTTTCTGGTACTCACGGACGGCCTCGCGGATGACCGCGCTCCGGGTCGTACCGAGGCGCTCCGCGAGCCGGGAAAGCAATTCGTCGAAGTCCTCGTCGGCTTTCAGGGTGATGGTCCTGGCCATAGATAATTCCGTATTATCAAATAAAGTATATCAGCAGCCGATGGTCTGACGGGCAGACCGCAGCCAGGACAAACCTGGCAGCCTGCAGGCACGACAGCGGCCTGCATAACTGCTTGATGAATCTACATTCGGCCTCCGGACGAGGCCGCCCGCCTATCCCCCGAGACCGAGCCCCACGTCCAGATCCAGCGGCACCTCCAGATCCTCCGCCGCGGGCAGCACCACGTCGATGGTCACGTCATCGATCGGTCCGACGACGATGAGGTTGGGACGCGCGTTGCCAGCCGGGATGTCTACGCCCTCCGATCCCCGTGCCACGAGGCGCAGCGGCCTCAGCCCGTCGCCGTAGCAATAGAAGCGGCTCACCTTCTGCTGCGGCGTGCCGCTGGCCGAATCGAGACTGCAGCTGAGCTGCTCGCCATCCACATCGAATCGGATGCGACCGAAGCCATCCCCCTCCAGCGACACATTCTCCAGTGTCACGGTCTGCTCGCCGTCGCCGGCGACCTGCAGGATGAGGTTGCCGTCGAGAGACAGGGCGCCGGCACCCTTCGACGGTCGTGCCGCCGTGACCGCGGTAATCAGAATTGCGTCGCCTTCCCGGTTCACGGACACACGGTCGTGACGGATGTTGCCGATCACACGGCTGACGACCTGTCCCATGCCCATGTCGTCGGGCGGCGGCTCCGCCTCCTGCAGCAGATTCTTGCCCTTGTCGTCGTTCCAGGACTCGATGGCGGAGTCCTCCGACAGGCCGAGGATGCGTTCATCCGGGATGGCGATCTGGAACTGCACCAGGGTGACGTCCGGCTGAAACCCGTCGGGGCTGGCGCGGATGATCTCCAGGCCAATCACTTCAATGTCCGCGGCAGCGGAGGCCGGGGCGGCCAGCACCCACAGCGAGGCCATCAGCAGAATTGGGTTCATGTTGTTCATCTTATCCTCCAAGCATCAAGGCCTGTCATGGGCGCCGGAGAGCGCTTCCCTGCGCCTCCACCTTCCCTGGATCGCTCTGCAATCTAGGCGTTCGCGAGGGGCAAGGCTTGGAAAAATCGGACATCCCCGGCCGGGCAGAACGAATAATATCCCGCCACCACCGCTTGAACCGACCGGACGGAAGTGCTTAGGTCTGGCCGGTCGGAACCCGGGACAGGCAACAGCGCATGGAAGGAACCACAGACGACCGCGCGCCGGAGGTATCCACCCTGCCCTGCGCCGAGGACCTCGCCCCCTTCGTCCATCGGCACATGCACGGGACGGGCCGCGACAGACGGCCGGCCAGCCTGCGCATCCCGCCGACCGGGGGCATATTCCTGAGCTATGTGCCCGGCTCGCCGCTGGCGGTCCGGTTCAGCGACCGGACCTACGAAGGGCGGCCGCGGCTTTTCATCGGCGGTCAGCTGCGCCGCGAGCAGCCGCTGCTGGTGAGCGACGGACGCTTCGAGCTGATCGGCACGGAGCTCACGCCCACCGGTTTCTACCGGCTGTTCGGCCGGGACGCGAGTACTTACACCGACCGCATCCACGACCTCTCGGAGCACTTTCCGCAGCACGCGGCCTGGCTGGACGCGCGGCTGGACGACGGTGCACCGCTGCCGGAGCGCATCGCCGTCATCGAGGACTTGCTGCGGAGGCTCGCCGGAGACGCGAGGGAGACGCCGCGGGTGGATGCGGCTGTCCGGTTGATCGCCTCCCGGCGCGGCGTGGTGAGCGTGGGAGAGCTCGCCGACGAGGTCGGTCTGACCAGCCGCCAGCTGCACCGCCGCTTCGTGCGCGCGGTGGGCGTCTCACCCAAGCACTACGCCAAGATCGTGCAGGTGAACGAAGTGTTCGGCGCGCTGCTCGCCGGTGACTACGAACACATCCGCGCACTGGCGCTGGACCATGGCTACTACGACCAGGCGCATTTCATCCGCGACTTCCAGCGCTTCGTCGGCATGAGCCCGATACGCTTCCTCGACAGCGGCTCGGCATTTCTCCGGACCTATCTGGGCAAGGCCTCGCGGCTGGAGGCGTAGGAGGGCCTGGTAGGAGGGGATTTATCCCCGATCCCGTAAACAATCGGGCCTGAAGGCCCTCCTACCCTTCAGTTCCGCGTGACAGTGGCGCCCCGGACCGGCATGCCGGCAGCGTCCACCGGCTGGCCCGTGGCGGTGTCCTCCAGCTCCAGGGCGGTGAGGTCTGCCGTGAAGGTGACGGATGCCGGGGGCGGGGGTGGCGGCGGTGGTGGGGGGTTGGTGCCGCCGTTGTCGCCGCCGCCTCCTCCTCCGCCACCGCAGGCGGTGAGCAACAGGGCGACGGCGGCGGCGAGTGCGGGGCGCTTCGTGCTGTGGATCGTGATCATGTCGGCCACCTTCAGAAGTCGTAGCTGATCAGGAAGCGGGTGGTGCCCTGTGGCAGCTCGAAGGGCGAGCCGAGCTGCAGGTTCAGGGTGCCGTCGTCCGCCGAGTAGGTACCGGAGCCGAGCCGGGTGTCGCCGGCGTCGACCGCGCCGTCGCCGTCCGCGTCCAGCCACAGGCTGACCCGCTGCACGTCGGCGGCGTCGTCGCCGGAGCCGGAGGCGCGGAGCGTCAGGCGCCTCAGCACCACGTCGGCCGTCGCGCTCGCGAGCTCGAAGCGGAGCAGCGGCACATCGGCGGCGCCGGCGTCCACCTCCCGGTCGGCGACGGCGAGTCCGGCGGCATCCACCGAGGGACCCGTGGTCTGAATGGCAATGCCGCCCGGATCGACAATGGTGCCGTTGCGCTCGCCGTCGGCGTCGTTGGGGCCGCCGTCCTCCAGCGTGAGCTGCGCGCAGTGGTGGCCCTGGGTGAGCCCGGGCGTGTAGCGCGCGCTGCCCGGTTCGGGGCAGATGCCCGGCTCGCCGGCGGCGGAGGCCAGTGCGTTACGTGCGTCTTCCACGAAGTCCTGCCAGCCGAGGTTGGCCACGTACTTGCGCCAGACGGCACCGGCAGGCACCGGCTCGGGCAGGAGGATCACCACCCTTGCGGTGTCGGCGGGCCCAAAGGCGCTGCGCACCTCGAAGTCGTGGATGCCGAGCGGATAGTGATAGCGCTCGTCGTCCACGTTCGAGGCCGGCCCGCCGTCGCTGCCGTGGTTGCGGATGTCGGTCATGGTCACCCGGGCGTCGTCGCCGCTTGCGAGCGCCGTGCGGCCGAGGGAGAGGACGTTGCCTTCCTCCGCCTGCAGGATCGCCGGGGCGCCGGTCTCGGCCAGCAGGTGATGCCAGTCCTCGCTCGGGTCCAGCCAGGCGGGCACGCCGTTGCGGTTGCGGTCGGCGATGCCCTCGGCGGCGTCGGCGACGCCGTCGCCGTCCCGGTCTCCGTCTGCAGCCAGGGCCGGTGCGGCGGGCACCACCCGCAGGTAGCGGTGCACGGTGGCGGAGCGGGCCGGCAGGCCGTCGTCGGTGGCAGTCACGACGACGCGGTAGGTGCCCGCGGCCACGCCGGCCGGGTCGAAGGTGAAGGTCCACTCGTCGAAACCCTCGGACGGCACCAGCGCGCCGTCGCTGGCGCTCCAGTCATAGCCGACCGCGTCGTCGTTCGGGTCGCCGCCCTCCACGCTGACCCGCACCGTACCGCCGTCGGCGACCACGGTCGTGCGCTGCTCGCCGGCCTGCACGATGTCGATGCTCGGGGTGGGCGCCAGGTTGGCTTCCGAGATGGTGACGACGGCCTCGTCGCCGGCGCCGAGGACCGCGTTGCCAGAGTCGCCAGGGTCGCCGAGGCGGATGACGATCGTCTCGTCCGGCTCGGGGAGACCGTCAGTGAAGGTCCGCAGGGCAATGATGGTCTGCGTCTGATCGCCGGCCAGACCGCCGCCCTCGAACCGGATCTCGGACTCGCCGCTGTCGAACTCGTAGTCCTCGCCCTGGGTGGCCGTGCCGTCGACGGTGTAGGGAACGACCACCGGGTACTCCGGCGCCGGGCCGTTCAGCCTCACGGTGAGAACGCGCTCCGTGCCCTCGCCCATCGCGAGCGTGCGGGTGGCGAAGTTCACCAGCGGCAGCACATCCACCTGCTGGGTGTCCGCGGCCTCGTTGCCGGCCGCATCCGTCACCCGCCAGGTCACGACGTGGCGGCCCGGCGGGAACGGTCCCTGCCGGTCCGGCGTGGCCGTGAGTGCACCGTCGCGGGCATCGCTCGCGGTCGCCCCGCCGAGCTCCACCGGCGTGTGCGGGCCGATGGCGTCCACGACGATGTCGGCGGGGGCCGTGAGCTCGGGCGGCACGTCGTCGGCAGCGGGGTCGCCGCCGGCCCGGAACTCGTCCGCGTTGCTGCGGCCGTCGCCGTCGGCGTCGGTGTCGGCGTCCGTGGGAACCTCCGGGTTCAGGCCGTTGTCCGCCTCCCAGGCATCCGGCATGCCGTCGCCGTCGGTGTCGGCGCTGTAGCGCTCGTCCTCGGGGAACGCGTCGTCGGCGTTGGCCACGCCGTCGCCGTCGATGTCGTCGTCACAGGCGTCGCCGATACCGTCGCCGTCCAGGTCCGACTGGTCGTCGGCCGCCGTGCGCGGGCAGTTGTCGAAGTCGTTGCTGGTGCCGTCGCCGTCGATGTCGTCGTCGCAGGCGTCGCCGACGCCGTCGCCGTCGAGGTCGGCCTGGTCGGTGTTGGCCGTATCCGGGCAGTTGTCCGCGCCGGTGGCGACGCCGTCGCCGTCCGGGTCGTCGCCCGGGTCGACGGCCGTGAAGGCATGGCGGTAGATGCGCACATAGCCGCCGTCGGGGTTCGGGCTCTGGGCGGTGGCGATGTCCGGGGCGCCGCCGGCGATGTCGTCGACGCCGTCGCCGTCCACGTCGCCGGGGATGGCGACGTAGTAGCCGAGCATGTCGTAGTCGATGTCGCCCTCGCCGGTCTCCGGGTCGGCGGTGAGGCCGCCCGGCCCGCCGCGGTAGACCTGGACGTAGCCGGCATCGGCGAGCCCGCCCCGGTTGGCACCGACCACGACGTCGGCGTAGCCGTCCCGGTCGAGATGGCCCATGGCCACCCGCACGCCGAACTGGTCGCCGTGGGTGTCGCCGGCGCCGCTGCCGTCGTCACGGCCGGCGATGGTCTGCACCGGCGCTGTGGTGCTGACGATCTCGTCGACGTCGGCCACCCAGTACTGCGTGGTGCTATCGTAGATGTGGATGCGGCCGCGGCCGCCGTAGGCGCCGACCACCAGGTCGTCGATGCCGTCGCCGCCGATATCCGCGCCGCTGGCAATGCTGAAGCCGAAGCGGCTGGCGGACTCCAGGGCCTGCAGCTCGAAGGACGCCGCGGGCACGAGCGCCGGCGCCGCCCAGTCGTTGTCCGCGCCGAGATAGCCCGTGACCTTCTCGCCGCCGCCGACGAGCAGATCGGCGAGGTCGTCGCCGTCGATGTCGGCCACCGCGACGGCGGAGGCCGAGAGAACGTCCAGCGCGTGGACCAGCGGCGCGCCGTCCGGACCGCCGGTGGTCGAACGGTAGACGTACACCCGGGCGCGCTCGCCGGCGACGTTGGTCAGCGCCACCAGGTCATCGACGCCGTCGCCGTCCAGGTCGCCGCTGGCGAGGAACGTGCCCAGATCGGCGCCGGTCTCGAGGCCTGTGAGACGCAGGTCCGGCGTCTCGTAGATCTCGCCGTTGTTGTAGCGGATGTCTATGGCGTTCTCGCTGGCGATGGCCACGTCCGGGTAGCCGCTGTCGTTCCAGTCGCCGGCGGCGACGGCGCGGCCGTAGGCGGTATCGCCTGCCCCGGCTGGGAGTTCGGTGAGACCGGATGTGACGCCATTCTGCGAGCCCCAGGCGATGAACGCGGCGCCGGCACCGTCGTATCTCAGCGCGCCGATCAGGACGTCGGCGTAGCCGTCGCCGTTGAAGTCGCCGCCGGCGAGCGCCTGGCCGAAGCGGTCGTCGGCGCCGGTCTCGGGCGCGGTCAGCCGCGCGCCGGCCTCGGCGGCCGGGCGCTCGGCCAGTTTCGGGAAGCCGCGGGCGCGGTATTCCTCTGCGAGCGTCATGCCGTCGCCGTCCTCGTCGGCCGCGGCATCGTCCGCCGTATCCGGGTCGTAGCCGTAGTCCGCCTCCCACTCGTCGGGCAGGCCGTCGCCGTCCCGGTCGTCGGCGTAGTCGGGGTCGTCGGGGAAGGCGTCGTCCACGTCGATGACGCCGTCGTCGTCGGCGTCGGCCACCGAGACGGCCAGGACCGCCACGTTCTCGTCGCGGATCTTCGGCCCGTCGTCGAAGATCTCGACCTCGATGGCGTAGGACTGCTCCTCGCGGGCGGCCTCGAGGCCGACGTACCCCACGAGCTCGATGCGCGTGGCCTCGCCCCGGGCGAGATCACCGAGCTCGCACTCGAGCCGTTCGCCCTCGGCGCAGCGCGGGTCGACGGAGACGATGTCGAGGCCGTCCGGGATGCCGAGGGAGACTCGCACGTTGCCCGCGACCAGCCCCTCCCAGCCGTCGGGGCGCAGGTTGGTCACCGTGATCGGCAGTGGGAAGGGGATCTCCGGATCCACCGCGTCGACCGGTGCGCCGAGTTCCGCCGTCACGACGGTGGCGTCGATGACCTCGACGGTGGTGGTGGCGACGGTGTTGTCGAGGCCGAGATCCGGGTCGTTGAACATCGTGACGCTGAGTGTCTTCGGCCCGACGCTCTCCCAGGTATGGCCGGCGATCAGATAGCCGATGCCCGGCGCGGCGGGCAGGTGCGGGTCGATCTCCCGGTCGTTCAGATCGCGGCGGCCGGAGTTCGCCCAGTCGGGGCCGGTGGCACTCGTGCCGTCGCCCCATTCGATGGAGAGAATCTCCTGTTGCTCGTCCGGATCCTCGTCCGGATCGGAATAGTCCGCCGTGACGGTGCGGCGGAATCCGCGCGCCGCCTTCAGGTCGTCGGGCAGGTCGATTTCCACCGGATCCGGCACCGGCCGGATCTGCAGCCGCACCTCGGCGTCCGTGGCGGCGCTCGCCACGCCGTCGCTCACGTTCCAGGTGAATCCGTCGTCGCCGCTGTAGTCGGGGTCCGGTGTGTAGCGCAATACCACGGAGTTGTCCTGGGAGGCGATCTCGGTCAGCGTCCCGCTGGCCGGTGCGGTCTGCACGCTGAAGGTGTGGGTATCCAGACCGCCGGTGCTCACGAAGCCGTCGGGGTCGTAGGAGCTCAGGCGGACGAAGATCGTGCCGTCCTCGTCGAGCTCGCAACGGACCGGCTCCGCCAGCGTCTCATCGGCGTAGCAGCGGGAGCGCAGGCGCTCCGGCGGCCGGAAGGCCCGGTCGACGGTGACAGTCACTTGGGCAGGCGCGCTCTCGTCGATGCCGTCGTCGACGACGTAGGTAAAGCGATCGACGTCGTTGTAGAAGTCGAAACGGGAGACGTATTTCACCTTCGCGCTGGCATCGGTCACATCGTAGAACGGCAGCGTCTTGAACACGTGGACGAAGTCGTCGCCGTACTCGCTGTCCGGTTCGATCACGAAGAACGAGGTGGAGTTGACCGAGAGGCGCTTCGGCTGCCCCATATTGCCGAGGATGAAGCCGGGTTCGTCGCCCTGGTTGACGCCGGTGCCGGTGGACTCGGCCTCGCCGGCGAAGCTCCCGTCCGGCCCGAAACGCTGCACGCGGAAGTTCAGGGTATCGGCCACGTAGAGCCGGTCGTTCGGGTCGAGCTTGATGTCGCGCGGCCCGTCGAACTGCCCCGGGCCCTCACCGGCCGTGGCCCAGTTGCCGTCCGCATCCAGATCCTGAATGCAGGTGTCGTCCGTGCACGCATACCCCCGGCTGGTGCCGCTTGCCTCGTCACAGCCGTTGTAGGGCACGCCGGTGTCCGGGTCCGCCTTGTTGGCGGCACAGCTCCCCATCCAGCCGACATACTCGCCGAGCTGCCACTCGCCGAGGGCATCGCGGATGGTCGGCGCCCACTTGTGGATGCGGTTCTTGCGCGGCTCCAGCACATAGACATAGCCCTCGCTGTCGACGGCGATGTCGGTGCCGCGCAGCGAGGTCTCGGTCAGGTCCAGACCGCCGATGATCGGGATCGTGAGATCGACGGGCGGGTCCGGGTCTTCCTCCAGCGTCGCGATGCCGGAGACGTCGAGGATGCCGATCTTCTGCTCCTCGGCCGAGAGATCGGGGTCGTCCGTGGAGGGGCGCAGGTGCACGCCGTTGAAGTGCAGCTCGTACAGGAGATCCCAGCCGGACTCGCCGACGACGCCTTTCACCTCCCGGCCGTAGATGACGTCCGTCTCGCTGTAGGAGGAGCGGCCGTGGGCACGTAGGTCGCCGAGATCGGCGTCGAGGCTCCGGAAGTTCAGGCCCTGGCCGAAGGTCGTGACGATGTCCTCGAAGATGATCCAGAAGCGGCCGTTGTGGTCGACGGTGAACTCGTCCCGGGGCCACTCGTTCGAACCCAGGCCCGTGTCGTCGTAGGCCGGGTCGGCGGTGGGATACAGCGCGCGCATTGCCAGGAAGTTTCCGTTCTCGTCCCAGACGGATATGCGCGGGATGGCCGGCAGCTCGCCGGGGACGTCCAGGTGGTTGATCGGTGTCTCGCCGCAGACGAAGAACTTGTCGCGAATGTAGTAGACGTTGTCGTCACTCACGTACACGTGGCTCGGCTGGTAGACGAAATCCACCGGGATCACGTTGCCGAGGTCGTCGGCGCCGGGCGTGCCGGGCCCGGCCAGGCAGACGTTCTGATTCAGATAGGTGCCACGCTCGCCGGCGAGCGTATCGACGAAGCCCTGGGCCAGATCGCCCAGCGGGCTGACCCGTGTGATCTCGTCACCTTCGCGGCGCTCGCCGACCGGCGTGATGCGGAAGTCCTCGATGAAGTAGGGATACAGCGGCGCCTCGAAATAGCCGCTCTCCGGCAGGCTCGCGATGCGGAAGTCCAGCGGGTCGACGCGGCCGTCGATCAGGTCGGTGTCCTCGCCCTGCAGCAGTATCTCCACGGCCTGGGAGGTGATGGTGGAAGCGCTCGCCGACTTCGCCTCGGGCGGCGTGTTGCTGCCCGGCCATTTCAGCGTCACCACCTGGGTGTAGCGATCCGGGTCGTCGGGGCCCGGCTCCGTCCGGTTGCCGGAGGCGTCGGTGGCCCACCATTGCACGATATAGCGGCGGCCGCCCTCGTCTTCCGTGGGTGCCGCCAGGCGCTCACCCGCATCGTTCTCCGTCACGGGCGCGGGATCCGCCAGGTCGACCACCCGGGGCCGGCCGAGGGGAAAGGGCTCGGCCGTCAGGTCGATATCGGTCTCGGAATAGCGCGCGAAACCCGGCGGCGGCACCAGAATCGGCGCCTGGGTGTCCACCACGCGGATGCGCTGGGTGAGCGTGGTCACCACGTTGTCGCCGTTGCCGAGCCAACGCTGATTGGCGGCCAGGGAATGCTCGGCGGTCTGGTACGGGCCGCCGACGCGCTCCCGGCTCTCCCAGGTCACGATACTCTCCTGGTCGATCGGCAGCAGTCGCGCATCGCTCTCGTCGGTCTCCGTGAAGAACGCCTTGCCGCAGTCGTCCACCGGTTCGAATCGCTCCTGCAGTTTCTCGCGCACACGGCCGAAACGCACGCCGCCGAAATCCGTGGCCTCGAGTTCGACGAGCTGCTCCTCGATGGGCGCGCTGCCGGTTCCGGTGTCGCGCAGATACGGCAGGTGCGTGTCCCACACCTTCAGCCACTGGGTGCCGCGATTGAGCGCCGTGATCTCGGAGATGCGCTCGTTCCAGGCGGTGGCGCTGATGTCCTCGTCGGCGGCGGCCAGTCCGGCGTCGATGGCGAGCTCGTAGAGCGTCGTGACGACCCGGCCGGTGAATTTCGCCGCGCCCTTCTTCAGCGCCAGTTTCGCCATCGCCGTCTTGGCCACGCGGCTCTCCGCGTAGGAGGAGATGGGGATGAGCACGCTCGGCAGGGCGATGTCGAGGACCGGGTTCATGTACATGTCGGCCTGCCAGCTGAGACGGTGCAGGCCCTCCGGGAATTCCGGGTAGATGACGCCGCCGGCGAGATGCTCGTTACTGACCGAGACGGTGATGTCGCCCGACGGGTGGAACACGGACGGTGCACCCAGATCGGCCCAGACGTCATCCAGCGGGTTGTAGGGGATGAAGTAGGTGCTGGCGTAGCTCTCCTCGATGCCGTCGTCGTTCGCTTCCCCCTCCAGCGGCATCTTGAACCGGTAGACGCATTCGTTGGCGAACTCGGAACCGCTGGCCGGTGCGTTCGGCGTGAGCTCCAGGTCCGCGGGCAGGCGCAACGACGGGGGCAGGAATTTCATGCCGATGTCCGTGCCGTAGCCGACCACCTCCGCGATCTGGTCGAAGGGCGGCGGCGCCAGCCCCGCCGGCACGCTTGCCACGTGCGCGCCGCCCAGTGAGCCGAGCGCCGCATCGAGCGCCCCGTTGTCGTCGGGCGTGCGCACGAGCACCGCGCCGCCGGCCGACTGCATGGCCATGACCGTCAGCAGCGCGCTCGCCAGCAGGTGGGCCGAGCCGAGGCGATGCCCCGGTGCACGATTCGTAGTGGCGCTGGATTTCATGTCGCTTCCCCGGTTTTCTTCTGCCCTTGTCCATGAAGGCGCAGAAAGCGGGGGAATCGTCTACCAATAGCCTGCGAATGGTCTGCGAGTCGTCGGCGAGCGGGTCCGCGGACGACTGCCGGCGGCGCTCCCGTTACCGATCCGGATCGTTCAGACGGACGTGCAGCCAGGCCTTGGCGAGGGTGAGATCCTGGGCCAGCTTGGCGCGCGACACACCGCGGGCGGCGGCCGCCTCCTCGTAGGTGAGGCCGCCGAAGAAGACGAGCTCCACGGCGGTGACCAGGTCGGCATCCTTGTCCGCGAGTTCGGCCAGGGCCTCATCGAGGTCCAGGATGGCCGCGAGCGGCTGCTCCGCGGCCACGGCGGCCTCGTCCAGGGTGACGTCCCGGGCACCGCCGCCCCTTTTGGCGCTGGCTTTGCGGCGCGCATGGTCCACGAGGATGCGGCGCATGGTGCGCGCCGCCATGGCGAAGAAGTGGCTCCGGTCCTGGTAGTCGAGTTCGATGTCGGCGAGACGGAGGAAGGCCTCGTTCACCAGGGCGGTGGCCTGCAGGGTGTGGGGCCCGGATTCGGCGCGCATCTGCTGGCCGGCCAGGCGCCTGAGTTCGTCGTAGACGTAGGGTGCGAGCTCGTCCAGCGCGCCGGCGTCGCCTTCGCGCCAGGCGTGGATCAGTCGGGTGATGCGCCCTGTGTCGCTCATCGCTTGGCCCTTGTGGCCCCTTGGAAGCCCTGGTCTATGACTGGTCTATTACTGGTCTATGACTAGTCTATTATCGGGGGATGCAGCACGACGGTACAGTACGGGCATGGCGAGCGGGGGCGACCAGCACTGGAGCACGCTGAAGGCCATCTTCGCCGAGGCGATGATGCGCCCACCGGACGCGCGGGAGGCCTTCCTGCAGGAGCGCTGCGGCGGAGACGAGGCGCTGCTTGCGGAACTCCTCGAGCTCGTCCGCGCGGGCAGCGAAACCGACGCCGGACTCCGCGACATAGTGGCGGATGCTGCCGGCGATGTCACCGCCGCCGACGGCATGCGCAGGCTCGGCCCCTACCGGCTGGTCCGGCGCATCGGCGAGGGCGGCATGGGCACCGTCTGGCTGGCCGAGCGTGCCGACGACCAGTACCGCAAGCAGGTGGCGCTGAAGATCCTGCGCGCCGGCGGCGATGCTTCCCTCGTCAGCCGCTTCCGCACCGAGCGCCAGCTGCTGGCGGACCTCGATCACCCGAACATCGCGCGCCTGCTCGACGGCGGCGAGACGGAAGACGGGCGGCCGTGGCTCGCCATGGAATACGTCGAAGGCCTGCCGATCACCGACTACTGCGACCGGCACGCTCTCGGCATCGAGGCGCGTCTCGCGCTGTTCCTCGAGTGCTGCCGCGCGGTGCAGCATGCGCACCGCCGGCTGATCATCCATCGCGACATCAAGCCGTCAAACATCCTGGTGGACGAGCGCGGCACGCCGTACCTGCTCGACTTCGGCATCGCGAAGCTGCTCCAGGCCGGCGGGCTGCAGCACACGATCGCGGTCACGCAGGATGCGGCGCGGATCATGACGCCCGGCCACGCCAGCCCGGAGCAGGTGCGCGGCGAGACCGTCACAACCGCCACAGACATCTACTCCCTGGGCATCCTGCTGTACCAGCTCCTGAGCGGTCACTTCCCGTATCCGCTGGAGCGGTCGACGGCCGCCGAGCTCGAGCGCGCCATCTGCGAGCAGGAGCCGGCGAAACCGAGCAGCCGGGTGACCGCGGCGCAGCCGGCCGCGCATGGGGAGACGGAGGACGCCGCCGACGTCGGGCGCGCCCGCGGCACGACCGTCGGCCGGCTGCGCAGGGAACTCGCGGGCGACCTCGACAACATCGTCATGATGGCGCTGCGCAAGGAGCCGGACCGGCGCTACGAGTCGGTGAGCGCGCTCATGGCCGACGTCCGGGCTTACCTGACGAGCCGACCGGTGAGCGCCCGCGCGGATACCGCGGGTTATCGGCTGGCCAAGTTCCTGCGCCGCAACGCGGCAGGCATGGCCGCGGCCGCCGGGGTAGTGCTCGTCATCGCCGGCCTCGTCGGCTACTACACCTGGCAGCTCGCCGCAGAGCGCGACCGCGCCCGCACCGAGGCGCGCGTGGCCAACCAGGCGACGGACTTCGTCGTCACGCTGTTCAACGCAGCCAACCCGAAGATGACGAATCCCGGGGAGATCTCGCCGCGCTCGCTGCTCGAGGAGGGCCGGCGGCGCATCGACGAGGAACTCGCTGAGGCGCCCCGTGTGCGCGGCCGCCTGCTCGGCGTGCTCGGGGAGGCCTACCATTCGATGGGGGATCACGAGACGGCGATCGCCCTCGGCCGCGCGGCGGTGACCATCTATGACGAGGTCTATGCCGAGCGCCCGGCGGAGGCCGCGCGCGCGAAGGCCGCGCTCGCCCAAAGCCTTGCCCAGGCCGGACAACGCGAGGAGGCCGCCGCGCTGTTCGAGGAGGCGCTGGCGGCCCTCCGCGCCGATGCGGACGCCGACGACGGCGCGCTCTCCTCCACGCTCAACCGCTACGGGAGGCTGCTGCGAGAGCTGGGCGAATACGACCGCGCGGAAGCGCTGCTCCGGGAGGTGCTGGCCATGGTCGAGACCGGCCGCGACGTCTCCGCGCGCACGTCGGTTGCCGCCCTGGTGAATATCGGCACCGTCCTCGCCGGCAAGTCCCGCTACGCCGAGGCTCTGGAGTATCTGCAGCGGGCGGAGGCCCGCTACGCGCAGATCGGCGGGTCCGCCGACTACTCCCGGGCCGCGCTGTACCTGTCGATGGGCAACTACGAGTCGCGTCTCGGCAATGCAGAGGCGGCGCTTGCGCATCTCGACCGCGCCGTCATGCTCATGAAGCGGACGTTGGGGTCCGAGCACGAGGATTACGCGGCTGCCCGCCTCGCCCGCTCGAACGTGCTGGGCCTCCTCGACAGGGACGACGAGGCCGAGGCGGAGATTCGTGCTGCCCTGGCAGTGCAGCGCAGGGCACTCGGTCCGGACGACGCCCGCGTGGGCCTCAACCATCACTATCTCGGCAGTTTCCTGTGGCGCAAGCGGGGCGAGTACGAGGCGGCCGTGGAGGAGTACCGGCAGGCGCTGTCCATCTACGAGGCCGGGCTGAAGGCCGACCATCCCTACAAGGTGTTCACCCTGAACGCGATCGGCTCCATCCGGCTGGCGCAGAAACGCTACGACGAGGCCGTCCAGCGGTTCGGCGAGGCGCTGGCGCTGGCCGAGACCGGCCTGCCGCCGGACCACCAGCAGGTGGTGTACGCATACCGGGAACTCGGACGCCTCTACCGCGAGCGGGGCGACCACGAGCAGGCGCGCGCGTGGTTCGAAAAGGGTCTCGACCAGGCGCGCCGCGACGGCAGCTACCTCTACACCTTCGAACCGCTGCTGCAGGACTACGCCGAGCTGGCCGATGAGCTCGGCGACGAGAAACTGGCCAACCGGCTGCGGGAGCAACTCGCCGAACTCGACGAAGGCTCATGATCCGCACGCAGGAGGGCCTTCAGGCCCGATCGCGCTGTCGCGCCTGAAGGCGCTCCTACAGGGTGACAGTAGGAGGGGCTTTAGCCCCGATTCATTACTGAAGGCCCTCCTACGACGTTCTCGAGAGGCGGTAGAGAAGGCGCAGCGCGTCTCCCGCCGTCTCGTCGCCCTCTTTCGACTGCGCCAGCAGTTCGTCCCACGTGGCTTTCGCGTAGCCGGCCAGCGAGACGGAGTCCTGGTCCAGCTCGTCGGGGACCACGGCGAGGTCGGTGGTGCGCTCGCGCAGCCTGAGGCTGGCGAAGAGTTCCCGCCGCGTCTCCATGACCTCGTCCAGCGCGCCGGCGGTGGCCAGGTTCACGCTGCCGGTGAACCCCACCTTCACCGCCGTGCGTTCCTTGCCCGGCAGGTCGTCGAGCCAGGCGCCGAAGCGTTCCACGTCGTCGGCGTCGTCGACGGTGAAGTGCTCGGCCACGAAGTGCCAGTCGCCGACGGCCAGCGGCGTGACCTCGCAGCGCCCGGCATCCGCGTCGACGAGCAGCGCCTGGTTCGGGTCCTCCTCCACGAAGTCGGTGGCCACCGGCGCGCCGGAGTACCACACCCGGCCGGTCTCGCCCACGGGCGTCACCGAGTGGCGGTCGCCGAGGGCAAGGTAGTGGAAGCGGCCCTCGCGGAGGGCGGTCTCGGCGCGCGCGAGACCGATGATTGCGGGCTGGGAGAGATCCGGCGAGAGGTTATCGGTCTGGCCATGGCAGACGGCGATGCGGGTGACGCCAGCCGGCGCCGGGTCCAGGGCCGCGGCGAGCTCGGCGCAGAGGTCCGCGTTCGGGTGTCTGGTGCGCCAGGGCGCGCCGACCACCTCGACGCCTTCCGCGCCGGGCACCGGGATCGGCGTCTGATCGCGGATGACGATGATGTGCTCCGGCGCGTCGCGGAACTCCTTCGTCGAGAAGATGGAGGCGCCGTCCAGCGGGTCGTGGTTGCCCGGCAGCAGGAATACCGGCACGGGCAACTGCTTCAGCGCCTCCAGCGTGCGCACCAGCGTCTCCCGGGAGATCTGGCTGGACTCGAACACGTCGCCGGCCACGACGATGAACTTCGCCTGGTGTTCGGCGGCGAGACGGCCGAGCGTGGCGATGGCGTCGATGCGCGCCTGGCTGAAGCGGGCGGAGGCCTCGGGCGTGAGGAAGGCCCGGGTCATGCCGAGCTGCCAGTCGGAGGTGTGGAGGAAACGCATGCGATGATCTTAACAATGTAGGAGGGGCTGGTAGGAGGGGCTGGTAGGAGGGGCTTTAGCCCCGATTCATTATCCAATCGGGCCTGAAGGCCCTCCTACATGGCGCCCAGGATAGCGCCCATCACCGTCAGTGCCACCACGCAGTAGCCGCCGTTGACCAGCCACAGCGCGGCCGGTCGCTTCTCGAACAGGTAGATGACGCCAAGGAACGTAGCCACCCAGCCGAGGCCGGCGGCGAGCCCCGCCATGGTGGCGAAGGCCATCGTGGCCTCGGGGCCGATGAACATCGCCAGGTTGACGGCGGCCGCCAGCATCAGCAGGAAGGAGACGCCGAAGACGAGTGGCATGCTTCGCTTTGCCAGGTCTTCCTCGGAGTAGCCGTTGGCGTTCATCCACGCCTTGCCGAACAGCGGGCCGTACCAGAGGCCGCCGATGATGAAGGCCGAAGCGGCGGCTGCGAAGACGGCCAGCCAGTTGATGGCGGGTGCTGGGTCCATTTTTTTCTCCCCCTGCTCTTGGAATCGGGCCTGAAGGCTCTCCTACTGTTGGAATCGGGCCTGAAGGCCCTCCTACAGTCGGTCGTAGCGTAGGCGAAGCGGCCGTCTGCGGATTGTAAAAAATTAACCTCGGCGGTCGAGGGGGAAGAAATTGGTCTGGGCGTCGAAGCCCTGGCGGAGGAAGTCGGTCGGGTTGAAGCCGCTGAAGTGGCGAAAGTCCCGGATGAAGTGGGACTGGTCCGCGTAGCCGCAGTGATGAGCGACGGCGCTCCAGGCCACCGGGCCTTCGGTCTGGATGACGCGCAGCACGTCGTTGAAGCGCAGTATGCGCTGGTAGTACTTCGGCGTCACACCGAGGTAGCGACGGAACTCGCTGATGAGGTGCTTGCGGCTGCCGGGGTAGTCGGCGATAGCATCCGCGTAACGCTCGCCGGGTTCCGCGGCGAGGCGTTCGACCACCTCGTGTATCGCCGCGGGCGCTGTCAGGTCTTGCCGGTAGCGCTCGTGCAGCCATGCCTCCGCCACCGTGAACTTCGCCTCCCGGGATTCCGCTGCGGCCAGGCGGTCGCGGAGTGCGGGCAGTTCGCCGTCGAGCACCTCGTCACCGGGCACCACCCGCTCGCTGAATGCATCCAGCGATACGTGCAGGAATGGCCGCGCCCCGGCCGGCCGGAACTGGATGACGAGCATCTCCGAATCCGGGTGTGCGGAGATGGAGATGTAGTGGCGCAGCATGCCGGACACCCAGCCGCCGCGGAAACCGGCCGTCGGCCGCAGGGTGTCGTTGTCGTAGGTGTGGCGCTCGATGCCGTCGAGTTCGAAGATCAGGAACACGTGGCCGCTGGGCACCACACGTTCGATGGAGTGGTCGGGCTGCCAGTCGCGGTAGTGGAAGAGCGTCTCGACATGACTGTCGACGGGGGCGGCAGGGGTGTGGAAGGCGATGTCCATTCGGGCCTGAAGTAATCGGGCCTGAAGGCCCTCCTACATCTTCTGGTCAGCGCTGGACCAGCTCTACGCGGCGATTGCGTTCGCGGCCCGCGTCGGTGGCATTGGCGAATGCCGGCACCAGTGGCCCTACCCCGTGCGGCTCGATGCGGGCGGGATCGACACCGTGTTCCAGGCGCAGCGCATCCACCACCGCGCGGGCCCGGTCTGTAGAGAGCTTGCTGTTGTAGGCGAAGGTACCCACCGAATCCGTGTGGCCGACGACATAGAAGGACTTGTCCGGGTTGTCGGCCAGGTAGGTCGCGATGACGGTCAGCGCTTCCGCAGACTCCGGCTTCAGCGTCGCCTTGTCGTGATCGAAGAAGATGCCGTCGAGGACGACCCTGCCGTATTCGTCGATATCGGCGCCGATGGCTTCCGGGTCCACGGCGACCAGCCCGGTCTCGGCGGCCTGCACTTCCACGATGTCGATGAGCGTGCCTACGTAGTCCGCGGCATGCTGCTCGACGCTGATGACGGCGTAGACGGTGCCGGCCGCCCGCTCCTTCCGTGCCACGATGGAACCGGCGCCCCCCGCCGAGGCGCTGCCCGCGAACATCGTGTTCACCTCGCCGGGCTTGCCGGGCGGGTTCTCACGGTAGAGCACCTCCATCCACTGGCGGCTGCCCGCCGCCACGCCCTTGCGATCCTCGGAGATGCCTTGCGCCAGGATCTCGAAGTCCTGCGCCGTCAGCGAATCCAGGTAGTTCCTGTACACCTCGGAGAAAGAGCGCCCCTCACCCTGCAGCCGGTAGAACGTGCGCGTGACGCGACCCTCCGTGTCGATCCATTCACCGATGGCGCGGTAACCGGTGACGGGGCCGACCGGCACCCGGTAGGGCATGTAGTTCTCGATCTGCTGCCAGCGGATCTCCTGGCCGGGATAGCGGGAGATCATCGGGTGCTCGGTCACGCCGTCGATGTCCTGGGCGGCAGCGGTGGACGCGGCGAGGACGAGCAGCATAGCCAGTGCGCAGAGCTTGTTCATGTTCTTCTCCTCCGCGGGCATTCTAGCGGATTTCACGAAGACATCATTTGTTCGGGGTACGCTTCACGGCATGGCAAGACGTGGAATCATGCTGGCGGCACTGCTCGGGGGTCTGCTGATCGCGTCAGTGGTCCTGATGCAGGATGGGGACGAGGCAGGGCGCCCGGCGCCCTCACCTCCTGCGGCGCCGGACGCGTCTGACATTCCGTCCGCCGTGGAGTCGGAAGTGGCGACCTCGCCGGCCCTGCCTCCCCGCCCGTCCCTGGCCGATCTGCAACTCGCCCTCGAAGCGGCGACAACCGAGCGGGAACTCGCCGAGGCCGCAGTGGTGCGAGCCCAGTCGGCGCTGGAAGCCGCCGAAGAGCAGCTCGAGTTCCGGCTCGAGCAGGGTGAAGACGCGGACGCGCTGGCGGCCGACGCAGCCGCCATGATCGAGGAGCCGTTCGCCGAATTGCAGGACGCGCTCCGGCGGCTGGATCAGGCCGAAGCCAGCGAGACAGCCCTGCGCGACGAGCTGACACGGACCGCTTCCGACTGACTCTCGGCTCGTCCGCCGACGCCCGTAACCAGTCCGTCGCACTCCGGTGACCTGGCGGTCACGCATTCTTCATCGATCTTCAAGAATTGCTCCGTATTTTCGGTAATGGCTTGCCGGCGGCCCGTGCCTGCCGCCCTCCCTTTACGCCTCGGAATGCAGCACTCCAGGAGAGAGAGAATGACAACGAGCGAGAACCCCCCCGTACCGGCCTCGACCCGGGACGACGACTACAGCGACATGGTCGACCAGCCGGATGTGTCCCTGGTCCGGCGTCCCACGGCCGGTGAACCCTACGAGAAGATCTTCCAGCGCCGCCTGGCCCGCCGCGACTTCCTGAAGGGCTCGGCGACGGTCGCGGCCGGCGTGGCCGTCGGCGGCGCCGCCCTCGCGCCGAAAGATGCCGAGGCCTTCGGCTGGGGCTGGTGGCGCAAGCGCTTCGCGGACACCAGGGACACACTCACCTTCACACCCATCGACGGCAGTACCCGCGACGCCGTGCTGCTGCCGCCGGGCTACATGCAGGACGTCATCATCCGCTGGGGCGACAGCCTCGACCGCCACACGCCCGACCTGAACACCGATGCCATCCCGCACGGCGAGCTCCTGAAGCCCGGCGCCGGCGCCGCCCAGGCGAATCAGTTCGGCTACAACTGCGATGCCGTCGAGTTCTTCCCGCTCGTACCGGGCACGCCCATATCCAGCCGCGGCTTCGTCTGCTGCAATCACGAGTACACGCAGCCCGAGATGAAGTACCCCGGCTGGCCGCTGTTCGGCCAGCAGGTACTGGACCCCGACTCGAACGAGAACCGTCCGGAGAGGCCTGAAGAGACCGCGGAGCGCATCCGGCAGTACGTGACCGACAACCCGGAAGTGGTCAGCGTGGAACTCGCGGCACACGGGATCTCGGTGGTGCAGGTCGGCCGCTACGGCGGGCGCTGGAAGTACCGCAAGGGTTCGCGCTACAACCGCCGCATTACCGGAGAGACCGAGATCGAGATCACCGGGCCGGCCGCCGGTCATCCGCTGCTCAGGACCTCGGCGGATCCGACCGGCCGCAAGGTCAAGGGCACGCTGAACAACTGCGCCGGCGGCGCTACACCCTGGGGCACCTACCTCAGTGCCGAGGAGAACGTCGACCAGTACTTCGGCAACTTCGACGCGTTCGCGGCGCGCGCCACAACGCCCGAGGAGCTGAACGTCCTCGACGCTCATGCCCGGCTGCCGCTGCCCGGCGGCCAGTCCAACCGGGGCTGGGAGTACGTGGAGACCCGCTTCGACGTGGACGTGGAGCCGAAGGAGGCGCTGCGCTTCGGCTACATAGTCGAACTCGACCCCTACAATCCGAAACTGAAGGCGAAGAAGCGTACCGCCCTCGGACGCTTCAAACACGAGTGCGCCACGACGATCCTCTCGAAGGACAATCGCTGCGTCGTTTACTCGGGCGACGACGCGCGCATGGAGTACATGTTCAAGTTCGTCAGCAGGGACCGCTACGACCCCCGCGCGCCGCGCCACAAGGCCATGGATCTTCTCGATGAGGGCACGCTGTACGCCGCGCGGGTGAACGACGACGGCACCGGTGAGTGGCTGCCGCTCGTGTATGGCAACGGGCCCCTGCACGAGGGCAACGGCTTCGCGAGCCAGGCCGAGGTGCTGATAAAGGCACGCAAGGCGGCGGACCTGCTCGGCGCGACGCCGATGGACCGCCCGGAGGACTTCGAGGCCAACCCGAAAACCGGCAAGGTCTACTGCGCGCTGACCAACAACACCCGCCGGCAGAACAGCGATGCGGACGCCTCCCGCGGCTTCCAGGGCCGGGACGTCAATACCTTCCCGGACGCATCGAACCCTCGCGGTCCGAACCGCTTCGGTCACATCCTCGAGATCACCGAAGAGAACGACGACAACGCGGCCGAGCGCTTCACGTGGGAAATCTTCCTGCTGGCCGGCGATCCGCAGACCACTGTGGGAACCTACTTCACGGACCTCGACAACCTGGTCATCGACCCGGCCACCAATACCGCACCGGGCGAGAACGACGTGTACTACGCCGGCTTCGACGATCCCTCCCAGGTGGCCCCCATCGGCTCGCCCGACAACGTGGGCTTCGACAACGAGGGTAATCTCTGGATCGTCACCGACGGCTCCCAGCCGCGCGGCACCAACAACGGCGGTTTCGCGGTGCCGACGGAGGGGCCGAACCGCGGCAAGCTGCGGCAATTCCTCTCCGGTCCCGTGGACTGCGAGGTCTGCGGCGCGGAGTTCACGCCGGACAACCGCACGATGTTCATCAACATCCAGCATCCCGGCGCGACCTTCGCTGCCGCCGGCGAGCCGACCCTCGAGAACCCGTCCAGCTACTGGCCGGACAGCTCGCGGGACGGCGGACCGGTGAAGCAGCCGCGACCTTCCCTGATCGCGGTCAGGAACGGACGGTTCGGCTGGCGCCGCGTCGGCGAGTAGCCATGGAATCGGATCGCGGCACGAAGAGGGCGCCCCGGGGCGCCCTCTTCCCTTTCCGGGCAGCGGAACCATGAACGAGGCCGGCAACCGGTCCGGGGATTTGCTGCTGCGCGGCGACCGGGTTCCCGACTTCTCGCTGCCGAGCGCCGACGGGCGGACGCTGCTGTTCTACGAGTACGCCACCGGAGGCCCACTGCTGATCGGCGCCTGCGCCACGGGCTGGGATGCCGCAACGCGGACGGCCTTCGCGGCCGCGGTCCGCGAACTCGCCGAGGCGTGGAACTGGCCGAGCATCGTCGTCTGCGACAGCGGCAGCACCGCCAACGGATCTGCCGATCACATCGTACTGATCGACTCCGGCGCCCGCCTCCGTGCTCGTCTGTTCGGCGGCGTGCTGAGCGAGAACGAAGGCGTCTGCGCGGCCACCGATGCGAATCTGCGACTGCTCGACGGTTGCGTGGTCACCGCGGAAGAACTGGTGGGGGAGTCGCCGGCGCCCGAGATGCGCGCGATGGTCGCCGAGGCCAGCGGGCAACTTGCCGAGGACGAAGACGCCGGGATGGCGGCACCGGTTCTGATCGTGCCGCGGGTTCTTCCGGAAGCGCTTTGCGCGGAACTCTGTGACCGCTTCGCGGAATGGAACCCGCTCGAATCCCCGATGCCCGGTGACGACGGAGCGTCTTTGCGGACCGATTCCGCGCGCAAATCCCGGCGCGACGCCACCATCGACGATTCGGAACTCGAGCAGGAAGTGACCGCCTGCATCGCGCGCCGGGTACTGCCTGAGGTGTCGAAGGCCTTCCATTATCGGGCGACACGCTTCGAGCGGCCGAAGCTCGTGTGCTACGCCGCCGACGGCGCCGGCCACTTCGCCGCGCATCGGGACAACACCGCACCCGCAACGGCACATCGGCGGTTTGCACTCACACTGAACCTCAATGCCGGGCACTACCGGGGCGGGGCGCTGCGGTTTCCCGAGTACAGCCGCACCCGGGAATACTCGCCGCCGGCCGGCGGCGCCATTGTCTTCTCCTGCAGCCACGCCCACCGGGTCACGCCCGTCACCCGCGGCGAACGGTATGCGCTGGTAAGCTTCATGTTCGCAGACGAAGCGCAGCGCCGATAACCCCGCTGTAGGAGGGCCTTCAGGCCCGATCCCTGGCCCGATCCCTGTTCCGATCTCTGGCGCGCTCTCTGGTCCGAGCCCTCGTCCGATTAACCGGACCCGATCAAACCGGGCCCGGGATCGGGGATAAATCCCCTCCTACATTGATAAACTGCCGCCATGTTGTTCGTCATCATCGGCACTCTGCTCGGCGGGCTCTTCGGGGGCCTGAAGGGGCTGCTCATCGGCGCCGCCGTCGGCTGGCTGGTCGGGCGAGGCGTCCAGCGCTGGCTGATCGGCCAGCTGAATGTGGTGCAGTCGCAGCTGCTCGACTCCACGTTTTCGGTGATGGGTGCGCTGTGCAAGACCGACGGCGTGGTCACCCGCGAGGAGATCAACGCCGCCGAGCGCATCTTCGACATGCTGCAGTTGGGCGCCGACCAGCGCCGGGATGCCAAGGCCGCCTTCAACCGGGGCAAGCAGCCGGACTTCGACCTGGACGCGGCGGTGGACGCCTTCGCGCAGCTGAGCCGGCGCCAGGGGCCGCTGATCCAGCTGTTCCTGCAGCTGCAGGTGATGGCCGTGGCGGCCGACGGCAAGGTGGACCCGGCCGAGCACGACATGCTGGTGCGGGTGGCGCGGCGGCTGGGCGTCGGCGAAGGCGCCGTCGCACAGCTCGAGGCCCTGCTGCGCACCGCGTCGGCGGGGCCTTCGGGCGCACCCGGCGGGCCGCCCGCCGGCAAGCGGCTGGAGGATGCCTATGCGGCGCTGGGGATATCGAAGGATGCCGGCGATGCCGAGGTAAAGCGTGCCTACCGCAAGCTCATCAGCGAGAACCACCCCGACAAACTCGCCGCCCGCGGCCTGCCGGAGAGCATGCGCGCGGTGGCCGAGGAGCGCTCGCGGGAGATCAACGCCGCCTACGACCTCATCAAGGAAGCGCGAGGCATGTAGGAGGGGCTGGCAGGAGGGGCTGGTAGGAGGGGCTTCAGCCCCGATTCCGCAAGAAGCAATCGGGCCTGAAGGCCCTCCTACCTCTCGAATTCGATGCGCCAGGTCTCCGTGCGGGGCCGGTATTCGCCGGCGTCCATGTCGTAGGTGGAGACATCCAGGTCCACCGTCAGGGTGACGGCATCGCGCGGCTGCTCGAGGAACAGGTACTCGATCAGGTCCTTGTAATGCATGTGGTCGAAGGCGGAAGGGTCTCGCAGCCGCAGGCCGCGCCAGCGCTCGGCGAAGATCTCGTCCACGCCGACGCCGTCTATCTCCGTGATCATCATGTCCGGCGCGAAACCCATCTCGTGCAGGTAGGGTCCGTGACCCGTGAAGTGGATGCCCGCGGGCCAGGTATTGCCGTCGATACCGGACAGCCGGGCGGTGGCGAAGCCGCCGGGGCCGTTGCCGCCGATGTAGGGTGTCGCGCGGATCTCCGCCAGGCGCTCGGCCGAAACCTGCAGGGTACGGTCGGCGCCGGGGCCGCAGGCGGCCAGGGTGGCGGTGAGGATCAACATCAGTAGCACGCGCGCGATCATATTCCTGCCCGATAGTACAAGTACGGACCATATAACCTCCCACATTCGGAGGACTTCAGTTGTGACGGAATGCCGAATCCCCGGAATTTGACGTAATGCAGACTTTTGTCTTGACCTGGACATCGGCTTTTGCCAACTTCAGATGACAACTTGCACAAGAAAATCGGCGTTCGCGCCGGTGCACTTTGAGGGGGAACCAATGAAGAGCGATAAGCGATATCGTCGCGTCGTGTGCGCGTCACTTGCGTTGCTGGCGTCGGTAGTTTTCGTACCGACACAGAGTCTCTTGTCGGCGCCGAACAGGCCCGATGCAAATGCGAACTGGCCTCACCTTTCGATCGAGGTTGTCTCCAGCGCGCCTGATCAGGTAACGGGCGGCGACGCCCGTCTGCATATCAGGGTTCCGAAGCGGGCTGATCCAGACGATGTCCAGATCCTGGTCAACGGGGACGACCAGAGTGACCGGTTTGCGCGATTGCCTGGTTCGCGGATCCTGTCAGGCGTGATCGATGGCCTCGCTCTGGGTGAGAACACGGTAATGGCGGAGCCAACCGGCAAACGCCGCGGGCGTTCCGAACAGGTGTCGGTCACCCTCGTGAATCACCCCATCACCGGCCCGGTGTTCTCCGGACCCCACCAGGAGCCTTTCGTCTGCTCGGTGCAACGCCATGGCCTCGGCGAGCCGATCGTCGATAACCAGGAAGAGGGTTTCACCGTCTTCGACGACGAGGGCAACATCGGCGGCTACAGCAAGGACTGCAGTGCGGACACCCTGGTGGTCTACGTCTACAAGTCGACCGACGGCAACTTCAAGCCCTACAGGCCCGGCGATCCGCGCCCGGCCGACATGGCAATGACCACCACGATGGACGGCAAGTACGTCGATTACTTCGTGCGCTGGGAACGGGGCACGATCAACCGCTTCATCTACAGCATCGCCATGCTGACGCCGTTCAGCGAACAGCCTGAAGGCCTGGATACGTCTTCCTGGAATGGCAAGCTGATTTATCACTTCCAGGGTGGTGTTGCCATCGGCTATGGCCAGGGTGACCCTAGCGGCAGCCGCATGCTGTTCGACACGGGTCTGTCGAAGGGCTATGCCATCGCCTACTCGACAGGCACCAAGACCGGTACCCACTACAACCTGGTGCTCGGGGGTGAGACAGCGCTGATGGTGAAAGAGCGGTTTGTTGAGCTATACGATACGCCGGTCTATACAGTGGGCATCGGCGCCTCAGGCGGCGGCATCCAACAATACGTCTATGGCCAGAACCACAAGGGACTGATCGACGCAGCCATTCCCGTCTACTCGTATCCCGACATGGTGACGCAGGCCGTGCATGTGGGCGACTGCGAACTGCTCGAGTTTTACATGGATACGGCCTCTCCCGAAGAGATCTGGGAAATCTGGTCGAACCGGACGCTGCTGGAAGGACTCAACGCCAGCAACACATTTCCGAACGACTACAGGGCCGGCTTACCTGGCAATACGGAGTGCATCAACGGCTGGCGGGGCTTATCGCCGCTGGTACTGAATCCGAACTACGGTGCGGTCGAGGACATGGAGCGCATCCACCCGATTACCGATCTACTCTCGGTTCAGTGGACCCACTTCGGCGACCTGGTGAATATCTACGGCATGGACGACGACGGATATGCACGGAATTTCTGGGACAATGTGGGCGTCCAATATGGTCTGCAGGCCGTTGCTAACGGCAAGATCTCGCCCGCGGAGTTCCTGCGGCTGAACTCGTTCATCGGCGGCTGGAAAAACGAGCCTGAGATGGTCCAGGAGGGAACGCCCTTCTACCCCTTCCCAGGCTCCTACGACCCGGATGACTACGACCCCTGGAGCTATCGCAATCAGGTCTTCAGTCCGGATCCGTCCAGCCCCGCGCACCGTACGGAAGGCAACATCGTGGCCATGAATGCCGCCTACGACGCGGGCCTGGTATTCATGGGCGATATGAAGATCCCGACCATCGACTGGCGTCATTACCTCGAGCCCGTGCTGGACATGCACAACTCGCATCAGTCCTTCGCCGCGCGTCAGCGCATGATCGACGGTCAGGGGAATGCCGATAATCAGGTGATCTGGTTCACCGAGATCGACCCGGCGGTAGATGATGATTATTACTTCGATCAGACGCCCCAGGCGTTCGAGGTAATCGACCAGTGGATGGAGAATTTACGCAAGTACCCGCACCTCGGTGTCGCCGGGAACAAACCCGCGGTCGCGGTAGATACCTGCTTCGACACGGAGGGCGAACCGATTGCCGCAGGCGATAACGTCTGGGACGGCATCCTCAACGAGAAACCGAATGGCGTATGCACGGAGCGTTTTCCACCCTACTCCACCTCCCGCATCGTCGCCGGCGGCCCGTTCAAGGGCAGCATCTTCAAGTGCGAGCTGCAGCCGGTGGAGACAGCCATCGACAAGGGGCTCTACGGCGTGTGGGACCCGTCACCGGAGGAGGTGCAGGCTCTGAAGCGTATCTTCCCCGATGGCGTATGCGACTTCGACAAGCCGGACGTCGGGCTGCCACCGGAGATGCGCCGCAGGCATCCCGGGGGATTCGACGGACCGCCACATAGAGGGCGGCCGGATCGCTGGCAGCGTTCGCACGAACGCGGCGACGCCGACGAGGACGATCGTCGGCACGGGCCACCGCAGCGGCACGCGAGGTCGTCCAGAGGAAAGGGCGGCTGAGTCTGAAGCCCCGGGATCCCGTGGATTCCGGGGCTTTTTGCTGGTCGGGCCTGAAGGCCCTCCTACAATTCGTGCTGGCGGGATAAACTCGCCTTCATGAAGTGGAAAGGCTACCGGCGCAGCACCAACGTCACCGACGCCCGCGGGCGGCGGATGGCGGGCGGCCGCGGCATCGGCGGGCTGGGGACGATCGTCAACCTGGTTCTGCGTACCTTCGGGCTGAAGGGGCTGATCGTCGTCGCCGTCGCCGGTGTCATCGCCTGGCAGGCGGGTCTGATCGATCCGGCCATGCTCACGGGCACGGGCGGCGGGCAGATGCAGGAGGTGGCCTACCAGGCCTCGCCGGAAGAGGAAGAGCTGTTCGACTTCGTCAACGTCACGCTCGCGATGACCGAGGACATCTGGACCCGGGAATTCCAGCGCATCGGCCGCACCTACCAGCCGCCGCGGCTCGTCATCTACCGCGACCGCCATCCCACCGCCTGCGGCGTCGGCGACGCGCGCATGGGGCCGTTCTACTGTCCTGCCGACCGGAAGATCTACATCGACCTGGGCTTCTATGACGACCTCGCCGGCCAGTTCGACGCGCCGGGCGACTTCGCCCAGGCCTACGTCATCGCACACGAGGTCGGGCATCACGTGCAGAATCTGCTCGGCATCTCGCAGCAGGTGGCCCGCCGCCGCGGCCAGCCGGATTACAACCAGTGGTCGGTGCGGCTCGAGCTGCAGGCCGATTTTCTGGCCGGCGTGTGGGCACGGCACAACCAGCGCTATCTGGACCGCGGCGACATCGACGAGGCCATGCGTGCCGCGAATCGCATCGGCGACGACGCCATCCAGCAACGCACCCGCGGCCGCGTGACGCCCCACGCCTTCACCCACGGCACCTCCGAGCAGCGCATGCGCTGGTTCGACCGGGGTTACGCGAGCGGCCGCATCGAGGACGGCGATACCTTCCGGATGCCCTACGCAGAACTGTAGGAGGGGATTTATCCCCGATTGATTGTCCAATCGGGCCTGAAGGCCCTCCTACATTATTCTTCGCCGAAGTTGTAGCGGAAGGTGACGCCGTACATGCGGGGCTCCTGGTAGACGGCGCGGTTGATGCCGAGAAAGGCCACGCTCTTGTAGATCTCGTCGTCGCTGTCGGCCAGGTTGCGGCCCCAGGCGTACACCGACCAGGTGCCGTCCAGAGACTCGTAGCCGACGCGGCCGTTCCAGAGCGTATACGAGTCCACTTCGTTCACCGGCTCGTTGTTCGGGTTGGTGAAGAAGTCGTCCCGATAGCTGTAATCCAGCTGCGCCACAAGCTCGCCGCCGGTGCCCACCGGGAAGCGGCCCTCGATGCCGAGGCCGTAGGTGGTCTCCGGCGCGTCCGGCAGCTTGTTGCCGTCGTAGTCCACTCCGGGACCGCCGCCGTCCTTGAAGCTGTCGAATTCTGCATCCGTGTAGCCGTAATTCGCCCACAGGGTGAACGCGTCGCTCAGGGCCCAGTTGGCGTCCAGCTCCAGGCCCTGCGATGTCACCTCACCCGCATTGGTGAGTGTGAGGATCGTGCCGCCGGTGGACAGCGGCACGAACTGGAAAACCTGGAAGTCGGTGTACTCCATGCGGTAGACGGCCGCGTTCAGGCGCAGCCGGCCGTCGGCGAGGGTCGACTTCACGCCGGCCTCGTAGCTGTCCACCTCCTCGTCGTCGAAGGCGATCTGTTCGAACGTACTCAGGAAATCCACGTTCCATCCGCCGCTCTTGAAACCCTTCGAGTACGAGCCGTAGAGCATGACTTCGTCGTTCAGGAAGTAGTTCAGACCGATCTTCGGCGACAGATCGTCGGCGTCACGGTCGTCCTGGAAGCTGCCGTTGGTGAAGAGGCCGGTGGTGTCGGTGATGGTGAAGTCGACCTCCTTCTCCTCGTAGGTGTAGCGCAGGCCGCCGGTAAGCTGCAGCTTGTCGGTGAGCTGGTAGTTGCCGTGGAAGAACACCGCCCAGGAATTCACATCCACGGTGGCGGGCACGGTCACCGCGCTGTTCGGCACCGGGAACAGCGCGCCGCCCCGGGCCGAGGTGGTGGAGTCGTTGGTCTGGTCGAAGTAGTACAGGCCCACCACGTAGTCGTAACGCTCGTCCGCCGGCGAGGCCAGCCGGAACTCCTGGGAGAAGTGATCGCTCTGCTCACCGATGGCGCTGGAGGAGATGTCGAGTGGCGCGTAGTCCTCGTCGGCCTGGTTCTGGAACTCCGTGTCGCGGTAGCCGCTGATGGAAGTGAGGGTATAGCCGTTCGCGAACTCGTGGTCGACGGTGACGCTGGCGCCGAAGAGATCGATCTCCTGCAGCGACGCCACGTCGAAGTTGACCTCGTAGATGGCGGGCGCGGCCGGGTCCGGCACCGCCTCGCGGCCGTGGAAGAGCGCATCGCTCTTCATGCCCTCGATGGCGAAGTTCACCTCGGTCGCCTCGCCCAGCCAGCGCAGCTGCAGGCGGCCGCCGGTGTCGTCCAGCCCGTTCAGGTCCTCGCCGTTGAAGAGGTTGGTGACGTAGCCGTCGCGCTGGGTGGTGTTGATCACCGCCTTGGCGAACAGCTTGTCCTCCACCAGCACCCCGTTGAGCATGCCGGTGACGGCGTAAAGGCTGTCGTTGCCGGCCTCCAGCTCCACGAAACTCGCGAACTCGCCCTCGGGCTTGCTGGTGGTGAGGCTGATGGCGCCGGCGACCGTGTTCTTGCCGAAAAGCGTGCCCTGGGGGCCCCGCAGCACCTCCACCCGCTCGATGTCCAGCGCGGCCTGGTTGGAGGCGGCCGAGCGGCCGACGTAGACGCCGTCCACGTACACGCTGACCCGGTTGTCGTAGCCCGGGTTACGGGAGAAGTCGGAGACGCCGCGCAAGCCGACGCGGAGGTTGGAGCGGTTTTGCGGGCTGATGGTCAGGTTCGGCGTCGAGTACTGCAGATCGGAAAGCCGGTAGGCATTGAGCCGCTCCAGGTCGCCCTCGCCGAAGGCGGTGATGGCGATCGGCACGTCCTGCAGGCTCTGCTCGCGCTTCTGGGCGGTGACCACGATCTCCTCGATGGTCGGGCCGTCGGCCTGCTGGGCCGCAACAGGAACAGAAGCCACGAATGCCGCCAGCGCTGCGGTAATGCCGCAGGCCCGTGAGAATTTGACACCCATCTGAAGACCCCCCGTCTTTGTGCCGGTGTGAGCGATGGATGATAATGACGGGACTTCGCCGACGGCCAATACCGTTTGCGCAGCGACCGGTAACATTACTGCATGAACAGGGGCGCGCATCCTTGGACCTGAAGTGGCTGGAAGACTTCCTGGCGCTGGTCGAGCACGGTAGCTTCACCAAGGCCGCCGAGGCGCGTTTCGTCTCGCAGCCGGCGTTCAGCCGCCGCATACGCGCGCTGGAGAACTGGCTCGGCGTCGAACTGATCGACCGCAACGCCTACCCCACTCGGCTGACCCGGCTCGGCGAAGACTACACCGACTCCATCCGCGATCTCGTTGCCCGCACCTATCGGCTGCGCAGCGAGATGCGGGCACGCGACGCTGCGGGCGACCGTCTCGTGGTCTCCACCCAGCACTCGCTGAGCGTCACGTTCTGCCCGCGCTGGTTCGGCGAGATCCGGCCTCTGCTTGGCGACAACAGCATCCGCGTGAAAGCGCACAACCTGCACGACTGCCTGGATCAGTTCCTGTCCGGCCAGAGCGATCTGCTGCTGTGCTATTTCTCGCCGGACGTCTATCCGGAGCTCGAGCGCAGCGACCTGGCCCGTCTTCAGCTGGGCACCGAGCAGTTGATCCCGGTGGCGGCACCCGCCCTCGCCGCGGCGGGCGGAGCGCGCTACCCGCTGGTGGGCTTTCCCACCGAGTCCTTCTTCGGGCGCCTGGTACAAACGGACTGCATCCCGGCCTCGATGGAGAGCGGCGTGGAGTTCGATCTGGTGTTCGAGACGGCGTTGTCCGAGAGCGCGCGGGCACTCGCGCTGGAAGGCACCGGCCTCGCCTGGCTGCCGGCGAGCCTGGTCCGTCGCGATCTCGAGGATGGCCGCCTGGTCCGGGTGCCCCACCTGCCGGCGGTACCCATGCAGGTGGTGCTGATCATGAACAGGGCCAACCAGAAGAAGGTGTTGCGCTCCATCTGGGAATACATGGAAAGCGACCATGCAGGAATGCTATCGGTCGCACCGTAATTGGCATTAGCCCGCCGCCGGCGGGATTCCTAGTATTGGCCCCCTGCGATTCGAAGGCAGGGGGCGCCACGACATGCATCTTTCCCGTTTTCCGCGGCTGCGGTTCGCGCATCTGCCCACACCGCTGGAACCGATGGACGAGCTGACCCGCCTGCTCGGCGGCCCGCGGCTGTGGATCAAGCGAGACGACTGCACCGGCCTGGCGGGGGGCGGCAACAAGACCCGCAAGCTCGAGTTCCTGATGGCGGACGCCGAACGCAAAGGCGCCGATACCATCGTGACCCAGGGCGCCACTCAGTCGAACCATACCCGGCAGACCGCCGCGGCCGCGGCGCGGCTCGGTATGGCATGCCACATCCTGCTGGAGGACCGCACCGGCAGCGCGGACGCCGACTACAATTACAACGGCAACGTGTTGCTGGAGCAGCTCATGGGCGCCTCGGTGACCCTGCATCCCGGCGGCACGGACATGGATGCGGCCATGGCGGAGCTGTCCGGTTCACTGGCGGCCGACGGCCGGCGACCCTACGTCATCCCCGGCGGCGGCTCCAACCCTGTCGGCGCGCTCGGTTACGTCAACGCAGCGCTGGAACTCCTCACTCAGGCCAACGACCGCAGGCTGCGCATCGACCGGGTGGTGCACGCGACGGGCAGCGCGGGCACCCAGGCCGGGCTGGTGACGGGCCTGTGCGCCAGCGGCAGCGGCATCCCGGTACTCGGCATCGGCGTGCGCGCGCCGGCGCCGAAGCAGCACGCGAGCGTGCTGCGGCTCGCCGAGGCAACGGCGGAGCACATCGGCTGCCCCGGCGCGGTAGGCGCCGACGACGTGCAGGTGAACTGCGACTACGTGGGAGAGGGCTACGGCATCCCCGCCGAGGACACGCTCGAGGCCCTGCGCCTCACGGCGCGCCGGGAAGGCATCCTGCTGGACCCCGTGTACTCCGCGAAGGGCATGGCCGGACTGATCGACCTGGTCCGGCGGGGGGAACTGGCCGACGACGAGAACATCGTCTTCCTGCATACCGGCGGCAGTCAGGCGTTGCCCGGCTATCGGCATATACTGGGCCTCGACGACTACCGGGCGGACTGATCCCGGCACCGCGGGGTAACCGGGCGCGATGGGCAAAGACGAGGCAGAAACGGAGACGGCCGGCCGCACCGGCGTGCCCATCTGGACGCGGGTACTGATCGGCCTCGTTGCCGGTGCACTCACCGGGGCCGTCTTCGGCGAGCGCATCCTCTGGCTGGATCCCGTGGGTCAGGCGTTCATCGCCGCCATCAAGATGCTGGTGGTACCGCTCATCTTCGTTTCGCTGGTCGGCGGCATCAGCTCCATCGGCGACCTGGGCCGGATGGGTCGCATCGGCGGGCGCACCGTCGGTTGGTATCTCGTGACCACCGCGGCCGCCATCCCGGTGGGACTCGCCATCGCCGTCTGGCTGCAGCCGGGCGCCGGCATGGGGCTCATGCCGCCCGCAGCAACGGCGGCGGCGGAGACGCCCTCGATGGCGGATTCGCTGGTGGCTCTCATCCCGGAGAACGCCTTCGCGGCGTTCTCTTCCGGGGACAACCTGCAGGTCATCGTTTTCTCACTGCTGTTCGGCATCGCGCTCGCGGCCGTCGGCGAGAAAGGCACGCCGGTGACCCGGCTCGTGGACGCGCTGGCCGCCGTCATTTTCAAGCTGACGGAAATGATAATCGCCGTGGCGCCCATCGGCGTCTTCGCACTCATCGCAGTGACCACGGGTCGCTACGGCATCGACGTGCT
Organism: Lentisalinibacter sediminis; assembly: GCF_040706615.1. NCBI lineage: Bacteria > Pseudomonadati > Pseudomonadota > Gammaproteobacteria > Woeseiales > Woeseiaceae > Lentisalinibacter > Lentisalinibacter sediminis. Next base: position 147,638 of record NZ_JAPDRF010000006.1, read on the forward strand.
GCTTCCGCTGGGCAAACTGATCGCGGGCGTCTATGCCGGCTGCCTTATTCATGCGGTCGTCACGCTGGGCGGACTGCTCGCGTTCGTCGGCGGAGTCAGTCCGCTGCAGTTCTTCCGCGGCGTGCTCGAAGCGCAGATCGTCGCCTTCAGCACCACCACGGCCGCCGGCACCCTGCCGGTGACCATCAGCTGCGCGCGGCACAATCTCGGCGTATCCGAAGAAGTGTCGGGTTTCGTGCTGCCGATCGGCGCCACCATCAACATGGACGGCACGGCCATCTACCAGGCCGTCACTGCGGTATTCATCGCCCAGGCCTACGGCATCGACCTGACGCCGCTGCAGTACGGCACCATCCTCGTCGCCGCCGTGCTGGCCTCCATCGGCACCGCCGCCATCCCGGCCGCCGGCCTGATGGTGCTCTCCATCGTACTCACGTCGGTGGGCCTGCCGCTGGAAGGCATCGCCCTGGTGGCCGGCATAGACCGCATCCTCGACATGGCGCGCACCACGGTGAATGTCACCGGCGATGCGGCGGTGTCGGTACTGGTGGCGCAGGGCGAAGGTGAGCTGGACCTGGATATTTTCAACGAACGTCCGGAATAGGGACGGGAATAGCTTTATGAAACACGCAGCAAGACCACTGATAGCCCTTGCCGCGGCGACGATGCTTCTCGGCGCCTGTGGAGAGCGGCCGCCGGGGGCACCGATCGTCGATCGCTACGACCTCGTGCTGCACGGTGGCCGGGTCATCGATCCGGAGACGGGGCTGGATGCGGTGCGCGACGTCGGCATCCGTGACGGGCGTATTGCCGCCGTGTCCGAGACACCCCTGCGCGGCGACGAGACGATAGACGCCACCGGCCACGTGGTGGCGCCGGGTTTCATCGATCTGCACAGCCATACGCCGACGCCGCTCGGTCAGCGCTACCAGGCCCTGGACGGCGTGACCACGGCGCTGGAGCTCGAGGCCGGCGCCTATCCGGTGGGCGCACTGGAGGCATTCGTGGACGGGCGGCCGTTCATCAATTACGGCGCTTCGGTAAGCCACCTGGCGGCCCGGCTGCTCGTGAAACAGAGCATCGAGAAACCCCATCTCCTGTCGGGCATCGACTTCGTGGCGGCGCGGCCCACGTTCACCGAGCCGCTGACGCCCCGGGAGCTCGCCGCGTTGCGCGATCATCTCGAGCGGGGGCTCGCAGACGGCGGCCTCGGCATCGGCTTGTTGTTCGATTACCTGCGGGCAGCTGTCGGCCCGGAAGAGCTGGACATCGTGTTCGCTGTGGCGGCCGAGTATCGAGCGCCGGTGTTCGTGCATCTGCGCCGGGGGCTGCCGGGAGACACCGCGGGCCTGGCCGAGATGATCGAGCTAGCGCGCCGTCACGGCACAGGTCTCCACGTCTGCCATCTCAACGCGAATGCGATGAGCAACGTGGACGGTTTCCTGGCGATGATCGACGAGGCACGGGCGGCCGGGGTCGACGTCACAACCGAAGCCTACCCATGGAACGCGGGTTCCACGTCTATCTCCGCGGCTGTCTTCAGCCGCGACTGGCAGTCCATCTTCGGTATCTCCTATGAGGACGTCGAGTGGGCCGAGACCGGCGAGCGATTCGACGAGAAGATGTGGAACGAGTACCGGGAGAAGTACCCGGGCGGGACGGTCATCCACCATTACGGCCGCGAGGAATGGACCCGCGAGGCCATCACCGCACCGGGCGTGATGATTGCGAGTGACGCAATGCCGGTCACGGCACCAGAGGAACGGGTCCATCCCCGTGGCATCGGTACGTTCGCGAAGGTGCTCGGCGATTATGCCGGCGACGGTGAGGGTCGACTGCCTCTCGCCGAGACGCTGCGGAAGATGACACTGTTGCCTGCACAGCGACTCGCGAGCGTGGCGCCCGCATTTGCCCGCAAGGGTCGGCTGCAGGCGGGTGCCGATGCGGATATCACCGTGTTCGATCCGACGGCCGTCGCAGCGGCGGCCAGCTATCGGACACCGCTCAGGCCCTCCCGCGGCATCGGCCATGTGATTGTCGGCGGCCGATTCGTTGTACACGACGGAGAACTGGTGGAAGGGGCCGCCCACGGTCTCTTGATTAAGGGGGCAGTTAACTAAATGACTGACTAAGTGGATTATTCGCGGAATGCAGGAGGCCGAGCCATGGACATGATCATCGAATCCCCCGCCTTCGAGCACAATGGCGAGATCCCCTCTGTCTACACCTGCGACGGACGGGACATCTCCCCGGAACTCCGCTGGTCCGGCGTGCCGGAGGACGCGAAGAGCCTGGTGCTGATCGTCGACGATCCGGACGCCCCCGACCCGGACGCACCGAAGATGACCTGGGTGCACTGGGTGCTGTACGACCTCCCGACGGATGCGAAGGGACTGCCGGAGGACGTGGCGCCGGACGGTCTGCCGGACGGTACCCGCCACGGCACGAACAACTGGGAGCGCACGGGCTACGGCGGCCCCTGCCCGCCCATCGGTCGGCACCGCTACTTCTTCAAGCTCTACGCGCTGGACAAGGAACTGGGCAACCTGGGCGGCCCCACCAGCGAGGAGCTCGCCGAGGCCATGGAAGACCACATGCTGGCCGAGGCGGAGCTGATCGGCACCTACGCCCGCCCGTAAGGAGGGGCCTGTAGGAGGGGCCTGTAGGAGGGCCTTCAGGCCCGATTGTTTAATGCATCGGGGCTAAAGCCCCTCCTACATTCTGCGCCGAGTGCGGATGGCAATCGCGGGAAGCTTCGGCCACAGTTGACCGGTTTGGAGCACCTGCACGGTCCGCTGGCGATGGAACACCGATCCTTCCACCGACACCGCTCATGCCGGCCGCCGCGCCGGGGCGCGTGGCGTTCGCTTGCGGCACTCGCTCTCGCGGCGCTGCTCGCAGCCCACGACGCCCTGCCCCGCCCCACCGTCGGACTGGTGTTGAGCGGCGGCGGCGCCCGGGGCGGGGCGCACGTGGGCGTCATCCGGGTACTGGAGGAGCTGAACGTACCGGTGGACTACGTGGCCGGCACCAGCATGGGTGCCGTGATCGGCGGCCTGTATGCCTCGGGCATGAGCGCGGACGATCTGGTCCGGGTCGTGGAGACGGCCGACTGGAACGTGCTACTCACCGACCGTCCGCCCCGCTCGCAGCGCTCGTTCCGTCGCAAGTCCGACGACCTGGGCTTTCTGGTCGACTTCGATCTGGGCGTGGACAGGACCGGCCTGCTGCTGCCGGGCGGGCTGGTGCAGGGCCAGAACCTCGACCTCGAGCTGCGCCGGCTGACGCTGCCGGTGACCGCAGTGACGGATTTCGACGCGCTGCCCATACCCTTCCGCGCGGTCGCCACCGACATCGCCACCGGCGAGATGGTGGTGTTCGACTCCGGCGACCTCGTTTCGGCCATGCACGCCAGCATGGCGGTGCCCGGCATCTTCCGGCCCGAGCGTGAACGGGGCCGCCTGCTGGTGGACGGCGGCATCGCGAGCAACCTGCCCATCGAGGTCATGCGCGAGATGCAGCCGGACGTGATCATCGCCGTGGATCTGGGCTTTCCGCTGCAGCCGGAGTCCGAGCTCGGCTCCGCTCTCGCGATCACGCGCCAGATGCTCACGATATTGATCAACAGCCGTGCAGAGGACCAGCTGCGCCTGCTGGGCGAAGACGACATCCACATCGAGCCGGAGCTCGGCACCCTCGGCTCCCAGGCCTTCGACCAGCTCGCCGAGGCGATGGAGATCGGCCGACAGGCGGCGGCCGCGCAGGCGGACCAGCTGGCGCGCCTGTCTGTACCGGAAGCCGATTTCCAGGCATGGAAAGCACAGGTGACGGCAAGGCGGGGCGAGCCGCCGGTGATCGACCGGGTGCGGGTGAAGAACCGCTCCGGGCTGTCGCCGAAGGCGGTGGAGGCACGGCTGGACGATTTCACCGGCGGGCCGCTGGACGTGGCTGCCCTCGAACGCGACATCGCAGAGATCTACGCGCTGGATACCTTCGAGACGGTGACCTGGGACGTGCGCGAGGAAGGCACGCTGACCACGCTGGAGATCGAGAGCACGGGCAAGAACTGGGGACCGAATTACCTGCGTTTCGGCCTGAATCTGGAGGACGACTTCGAGGGCGGCAGCAACTACAACGCCGCGGCCCGGCTGACGATGATGGAGCTCAACCCGCTGGGCGGCGAATTCCGCACCGAGCTGCAGATCGGCAAGTCGCCCCGCCTGTTCGCCGAGTTCTTCCAGCCGCTGGACTACCGCTCGCGCTGGTTCGTGAACCCGCGGGTGGAGCTCAGGCGAACGGCGCGGGCTCTGTTCGACGAGGGCGCGCAGGTCGCGCGCCTCGACGCCAGCGAGGCCATCGTGGCGCTGGAGGGCGGGCGGCAGCTCGGCAACTGGGGCGAGCTGCGCGTCGGCGTGTCGCGCTCGCGCAGCGACGAGTCCCTGCGTATCGGCGATCCTGCTCTCGAGGAAGGCGAAGGCGACCTCGGGCTGCTGATTGCCGAGTTCGCCTGGGACACGGTCGACCAGGTGGACATTCCGCGCCACGGCACGCTGATGGCGCTCGGCTGGAACGGCTCCCGGGAGAGTCTGGGCTCGGATGGCGAGTTCGACGTGGCCAGCTTTTTCCTGCTGAAACCCTATACCTGGGGGCGCAACACGCTCCTGAACTGGTGGAATCTGGACAGCACCTTCCGCGACGAGACGGCAGGCGTGCAGCCGTTCACGCTGGGCGGGCTGTTCAGCCTGTCCGGCTACGCCATCGACGAGCTGCGCGGCAAGCACCGCGGCATCGCCCGGCTCGTCTATTACCGCCGCCTCGGTGACGAGTCTCTGCCGGGCCTCGGTACGCCGGTCTACCTCGGCGCGTCGCTGGAGGCCGGCAACGTGTGGGAGAGCGGCGACGACGCGAGCTTCGCGAATACCCTCACCGCCGGCAGCGTCTTCGTGGTGATGGACACGCTGCTGGGGCCGCTCTACCTCGGCTGGGGCATGGGCGAGGATGACCGGAGGTCGGCGTACCTGTTCCTGGGCCAGACCTTCTAGGATGTAGGAGGGGCTTTAGCCCCGATTGGTTAATGCATCGGGGCTGAAGCCCCTCCTACGAGCCCCTCCTGCCAGGCCCTCCTACCCTCGTTTTCTCAGGAGTTCCCAGGCGGCCAGGGCCGCCAGGCCGCCGACGACGCCGCTAAGATAGGGCGGCATGGCAGGCTCGAAGACGCGGGCCCAGACGAACCCGACGATCAGGCTCGCCGCGAACATCGCGACGAGGGCTATGAGGAGTCGTTGCCAGAGCTTCATGAATTGCCTCCATGGACTTCGACGGGTGGTGCCGAGCGGATATCGACGGCGGTCGTGACGTCGGTGCTGAAAGTCATACCCGCCCCGCGCAGTGCGCGCCAGCACGATGCCTTCACGTCGTAGCCCACGCCGACGGCAAACTCGGCCGTCGCAGGCATCCGCGGTGCGGATAGGAACGGAGCGCACGGTGCCGGTCAGATCGCCCGTCTTGATGAGGTCGCCCGGGACGAGGAAGGCTTTCCGGTCGGCGCGGAGACTTTCGAGCACGAAACTCATACGGGTGGACTATACTCCGCCAGTTCATAACAACCATAAACCCGAAGGGGAGCTACCATGAAGAGACTCTTGACGCGTGTGACGTTCGCGGGCGCTCTGACGTGCCTCGGCATGGCTGCTTACGCCGAGACCGCTTACGAGGAGGTCTGGACCTGCAAACTCGAGGAAGGCAAGACCATCGAGGAGGTCCAGGCGGCCAATTCGAAATGGCTGGCGATGGTCAGCAAGGAGATCGGCAAGGGCAAGATCCGCAGCAGCGTCGTCCGTTCGGTCGTCGGCAATGCAGACATCTTCCTGTTCGTCGATACCTATCCGGACCTCGCGACGTGGAGCGCCGCCAAGGAATTCCTCGGCAGTGACGAGGGCGGGGCGGCGGACGAACTGTTCGAAGGCATCTCCGACTGCAGCGAGAACCGCCTCTATCGCCGCGACTACACCGAATAGGAACAATGTAGGGGGGCTTGTAGGAGGGGCTTGTAGGAGGGGCTTCAGCCCCGATTCAACACACGATCGGGCCTGAAGGCCCTCCTACATCTTATTCGCCTACGGCCTGGAACTGGTACATGGCCTCCACGATCGGCGAGAGCGGCTCGCCGTAGCGGCCGAACCAGTCCTGGTAGAGGCGCCGGATGCGGGCCGAGCGGTACAGGTCCGCGAGTGCGCGGTCGGCGGCCAGACGGAAGCGCGTGTCGCCCCGCGGGACCATCAGCGCGTAGGGTTCGAAGGAGAGCACGCTGCGGGTCATCTCGTACTCGTTGCGGGCATTCCCGTCGGTGAAGACCTGGCCGATCAGCATGGCGCGGTCGGAAGCGAAGCCGTCCACTTTGCCGGCGTTCAGCAGCGACATGCCCTCGCCGTGGGTCTCCACCAGCGCCAGCTTCAGGCCGGTCTCGTTCACCTCGGCGAACTCCCGCAGCACGGCCTCGGTGGTGGTGTCCGGCATCACGGCGATCACCTTGTCGGCGAGATCGGCGGCACTGCCGATGGGCGCGGCCTTGCGGGACAGCACCGCGCTGCCGGTGATAAACGTCATCAGCGTGAAGTCGACCCGCTCGCGCCGCGACAGCGTCACGGTGGTGGCGCCGCACTCGATGTCGACGTCGCCCTGCTCCACGGCGTTCAGGCGGTCCTGCATGGAGACCAGCGGCACGAACGTGAACTCGAGTTTCGGCAGGCCTAGCTCGCGCTGCAGCGTCCGGCCGATGTGGCGGCACAGCTCGATGGAATAGCCGGCGGGCTTGCCGTCGGCATCATTGAAGGACAGCGGCGGCGAGCCGGTGGCATAACCGATGCGGAATTCCCCGCTCTCGGCGACCCGGTCGAGGACGCCGTCCGCGGCACCAGCCGGCGGCGTGGCAGACAGCCCCCCTGCGGCAACCAGAACCAATACCCCTGCCAGTTTCGACAATGCCGTCATCCCGCGTGCTCCTGATCCGCCCCTGGATGCGAACGAGTCTCCCAATTAGCACCCACGGTGTCTAGCACACGGTGCCGGGCAAACGGTGTATGGCGCGCGGCCGTGCGGTATGCTCGAGTGCGGATAAACCGGAACCGCGGGGTCGCCATGGACCGGAGCACATTGGGACCGTCGCCGGGCGCGGAACGCGCGCCGGACCATCGCATCGAGATTACCGAGACACGGGGCCGCTGGAAGGTGGCGGTGGACGGCGTACGGGTGGCCGACAGCACAAGCGTGCTGGCACTGGACGAAACCGGCTACGACCGCGTGCTGTATTTCCCGCCCGAGGATGTGGCCACCGAGAAACTGGCGGCCAGCGACACGCGTACCAGCTGCCCGTTCAAGGGCGAGGCGCACTACTACGCAGCGGACGGAGAGGATGTGGCCTGGTTCTACCCGGCGGTCTACGACGAGGTAGCGCCGATTGCGGGGTACGTCGCCTTCTACCCCCGCTGTGCGGAGATAGAGAGAATGTAACGAAAAACGGCCCCTCGCGGGGCCGTTTCCGGATCCAGGAATCGGGCCTGAAGGCCCTCCTACATCTAGGTGGCGTTACGCCGCCTGCAGGTTGCCGGCCGCGGTCTTACCGCGCTCGGTGACCAGCTCGAAGTTCACGCGCTGGCCTTCGGACAGCGTGTCCATGCCTGCAGCGTGAACCGCGGTGACGTGTACGAACACGTCTTTCGAGCCGTCTTCCGGCTGGATGAATCCAAAACCCTTGGCGGGGTCAAACCATTTCACAGTACCTGTAGCCATTCTGGCCTCCAATAACAGTAGTGCCGCACGCAAATCGGGTGCGGTGACGAACAATCCGGTCGCAATGGGTAGTCTCAAGAAGCCGTCCGAGGACCGGACGGGTAGTCGTAAGGCAGGCCAGAACTCTTGGATCGCCCCGGCATAATGGCGCATGCGCGCGCTAAACGCAAGCGATATCCATCATGTAGGAGGGGCTCGTAGGAGGGGCTAGTAGGAGGGGCTTTAGCCCCGATCCATTTTTCAATCGGGCCTGAAGGCCCTCCTACCCTCGTACCACGAAGACCGACAGATCCGTGTGGGAAGCCAGGAAGCCGGCATTGGAGTGGAAGATGTATTCGCGGAAGCCGGGCACGTGGGAGGCCATGACCACCAGGTCCACGCCGAGCTCGTGGAACTGGCTGTCGAGTGCCTTGTCCAGGTCGGCGACCGGATCGCCGATGACCTCGGCCTGCGCGTCCACCTCCACGCCGGATGTCTCACCCAGCTCGGCGGCGAAGGCATCAAGCTTCGCGCGAAACTCCTTCGGGTTGTGGGCGGCCTCCCCCGGCGCGGGACCGGTCACCGCCACCAGCGTCACCCGCGCTCCGTAGCACTTCGCCAGTTCCGTCGCGGTGGTGAGCGCCTTGCCGAGCTTGTCCCGGTGCGCCAGGTCCACCGGCACGCCGATATGCCGATACAGTTTCTCCGTCATCCGGCCTTCTCCCCTTCCGCCTGCTCCGTCTCGGCCTCTGCCTGCGCCTCCAGCAGCTTCACCTCCGCCGCGAGGCCCTTGTAGAGACTCACCGACATCAGCAGGATCACGATGCCGAACGGGAAGCCGGTGGCCAGCGCCAGTGCCTGTAGCGAGGACAGCCCGCCGCCCTCCATGAGCGCGATGCCGATCAGCCCGAGGAACACACACCAGAACACGCGCTGGGCGATGGGCGCGTCGATCTTGCCGCCGGCGGTCATGGTATCCACCACCAGCGCGCCGGAGTCCATCGACGTGACGAAGAAGATCAGGACCAGCAGGATGCCGATACCCGAGGTCAGCGTCGCCAGCGGGTATTCGGCCAGGAACAGGAACAGCGACAGCTCCGGCTGGAAGTTCCTGACCGTGTCGACGACGCCCTCGTAGCCCTGCAGGAAGTACTGGTCCATGGCGGCATTGCCGAAGACGGTCATCCAGACGATGAAGATGAATGACGGTGCGAGGATGGACACCAGCAGGAACTCACGCACCGTGCGGCCCGATGAGATGCGGGCGATGAACATGCCGACGAAGGGCGAGAACGCGATCCACCAGGACCAGTAGAACGTGGTCCAGTCGTGCATGTAGTACATGTCTTCACGGCCCACCCAGTTGGACAGCGCCGGCATGTAGCGGAAATAGGCGAGCGTGTTATCCACGATGGCGCCCAGGCTACCCAGCGTCGGGCCGACCAGCAGCACGAACAACCCGAGCACGGCGGCCATTGCCATGTTGCTCTCGGAGAGGACCTTGATGCCGCCGTCCAGGCCGCGCAGCACCGAGACGAGTGCCATGATGGTGATGACCACGATGATGGTGAGCTTCACCACGTGGCCCTCCGAGATGCCGAACAGGTAGGCGAGCCCGCCGGCGGATTGCTCGGCGCCGTAGCCGAGCGAGGTGGCCAGCCCGAACAGGGTGGCGAAGACGGCGAGCACGTCGATGACGTGGCCGGGCCAGCCCCAAACGCGCTCGCCGAAGATGGGATACATGGCAGAGCGCACGATCAGCGGCAGGCCCTTGTTGTAGGCGAAGAAGGCGAGCGCGAGCCCGACGATGCCGTACACGGCCCACGGATGGATGGCCCAGTGGAACACCGTGGCGGCCATCGCGAGCTCCCGCCGTGCATCCTCGCTGAGCCCCTCCATACCGAGTGGCGGCGTGAGCAGGTGGTTCATCGGCTCCAGCACGGCGTAGAACATGATGCCGATGCCGATACCGGCGGCGAACAGCATGGACACCCAGGAGACGTAGGAGTACATGGGCTCGGCGTCGGGCCCGCCGATGCGCACCTTGCCCACCGGCAGCACGATCAGCGCGATGCAGAACAGCACGAAAAAATTGCCCGCGGCCATGAAGAACCAGTCGAACCGGGTGGTCAGCCAGGGCCGCAGGTCGCCGAACCAGTGCTTCGCCAGCTCCGGGAAGGACAGCGTGAAGACCACGAAGACGATTACCGAGACGGCGGAAATCGCGAAGACGGGATTATGGAAATCGAGGCCGAGGGGCTGGACGTTGTCCTGCCCGACCTCGTAGTCGGATACGTATTCGTCGACGATTTCATCGACGAGTTCGTCGCCGGAGTCGGTGCTCTGCGCCAAAGTACTGTGACCTTTACGCAGCCAGGGTCGCGCGGGGCGTCCGCTACACCGTCCATCGACGTCACACGGGCATTATGTTCTCAGGCGCGACCTGACGCGCTGATGGGGATGCCGTCATTCTAGGCGCCTTCGCCGCGGGATTCCAAACCGGGGCTCGGCCGGCCCGGATGCAGGCGGCGGAAAAGCGTGTAGCTCGCCGCGAGCCCGATGGCCGCGAAGGCCGCAAGGAACAGGAAGTAGTGCCGGTGACCGGCGAGGCCGGGCGAGGCATCGAGCAGCAGCCCGCCGACGACGCCGACGAAGACGTCGGGCGTGAAGCCGATCACCGAGACCAGCCCCACGGCGGTGCCCGTCAGCGCGTCCGGCACCTTCGCCTCCTCGAACAGCGCGAAGTACAGGGCCCGCAGGCCGAACATGGCCGCCGAGGTGGCCAGCACGTTGCCGAGCAGCACCCAGGTCGCGCCGGCCACGGGCGTGTCGAAGGCGAGGAACAGGTAGGAGGCGAGCAGCAGCACGAAACAGGCGACGGTCATCCGGGCGACGCCGTAGCGGTCACCGAGGAAACCTGCCGCGACCGCGGCCACCGGCCGCATCCAGGCACCGATGGCGGCGATGCGGGCGGCATCCACGTCGCTCATGCCGTAGACCTCCACGGCATACAGGGAATAGTTGTCGAAGCCCTTGTAGGCGACGTAGGCGCACACCACGATCAGCGCCTGCAGCCAGACGGCGGGCATGGCCAGCACGCGGGCGATGTGGTGGCGGAGGCCCTCCTCCGCCGGCCGCCAGCGTTCGAGGTCCGGCTCCTCGGACGGATGAGCGTCCCGGATGACGAACCAGACGAACACACCGGCCAGCGCGGTGACCAGAGTGTAGCCATGGATCACCGTGACGAGGGCGGCCTTGCGTTCCTCGAAAGTGACGGCGCCCGTGCCCTCCGGGAACACGAGGCCGAAGAAGGCGACGGCGACCGAAGCCAGCGCCGCCGCCAGCAGGCCGCGGCCGCCGTCCAGCAGGCCGTAGGCGCGGCCCTGTTCGTCGCTGCCGCCCCAGTCCCGCGTCGCCCGGATCAGCGCCGCCCAGAAGAACAGGATGGTGGTGATGCCGAAGAAGCCCCACAGCACGAGCGCGCCCGTGTAGCCGGGGATGGTCGCCATGTACAGACCGCCGGCCGCCGTGGACCAGAGCGAAAAAGCGAGCAGCTTGCGCGCGGGGAAACGGTCCGCCAGCGGCCCGCCGGGGAAATAAGCCAGCATCGCGAGGATGCCGTACACGCCCTGCGCCGCGCCGAGCTCGGTGTTGGTGAGCTGGAAGACGTCCAGCACCGCCGGCCGGAAGAACCGCGCGATGTGGAATGGCAGCGCGAACACGGCCTCGCCGGCGAGGATGAGCCCGAACATGTAGAGGAAGCGATGCATCAGGAACCTCGATGGGCACGCAGGAGGACCTTCAGGCCCGATCTCTTCCGACCGGCCCCCCTTCTCTCGCGGCCGTCATGCGGGGGTCGGGCCTGAAGGGCCTCCTACCTGCGGTATTACGGGAGTGCCAGCGAGCGGGTCTGCTGGACGCGCTGCCAGTGGCGGGTGGAGTTGATGCTGTAGGCCGGCGGTTCGCGCCAGAGGCCGAGTTCGCCCAGTTGCCGGGACTGGTGGCGGCGCACCTTGTGGCCCGGCCGGTGCGGCGGGCGGGGATGCACCACCGGGTAGTAGACCTCGCGGCCGTAGCGCCAGCCGTAGCGGTCTTCCCGGCGTTCGTAGGACTCGTGTGCGAGATGCTCCTGCGCTGCCCGCCGGGCCTCGCGCCGCGCTTCCTGTTCCTTTGCCCGCTCCTCCGCGAGCGCGGCCCACTCGGCGTGGATGCGTGCGGCCTGGTTCATCACCGAATACTCGTAGTCGTCGGGGTCGTAGTCGTCCGGGGTGGACGTGGTGATTTCGCGGGTCTCCACCGGAACGGCTGCCTCGGCCGGCGGGGTCTGGCTGTAGTGGGCGACGCCGTCCTCATCCACCCAGTGGTAGATCTGGCCGGCGTGGGCGAGGCCGGCGGCGAGCAGGAGGGCGGGGATGAGGTGAATGCGGAACATGAGTTTTTAGACATTGTAGGAGGGGATTTATCCCCGATTTTTAATGGATCGGGCCTGAAGGCCCTCCTACCAGGCCCTCCTACGTTAGATTAGCATCGCTACCTCGTAACCTTCTCTCGTCGCCGCCAGCACGCCGCGGGGGGCGCGGGCGTCGCCGATGCACTCGACGGTGACGCCGGCGGCTTCCAGCGGCGCGCGCAGGGCATCGTCCGGGACGCGGGCATTCGCGTAAGTGATGGCGATGACGTCCTCCACCCCGCTTTTCGCGCCGCTCCAGACGTTCACCAGGCCGAGCGCGCCCTCCTCCAGCAGGTCCAGATCCCGGGGCTCGACGCTGGTGAGTATCTCGACGCCCTTCGCGAGCAGGCGGTGATAGATACCCTGCCGGTTGATCAGCGAGCAGTCGGCGGCGATGCGCTCGCGGGGCGTGACCAGCGTCACGCGCTCGAAGCGCTCGGCGAAGAGTTCGGCGGCCGCGTAGGTCATCTCGGTGTGGTCCCGGTCCACGAGGACGATACGGCCGGGTTCCCGGCCGGAGCGCTCCAGCATGTCGCGGGCCAGGGTGCGCAGATCCGGCACCAGGTCGTCCTCGGCGAATGCCGCCGGCACGAAGTCCGGCACCGCCATGCGGGAACCGGTGGCGAGCAGCACGTGGTCGGGCTGCAGGCTCAGGACGTCGTCGGCCCCGGCGAGCACGCCCGTCTCGTAGCGCACGCCGGCGGCCTTGCCGGCCAGGTACTGGTAGTCGTAGATGCTGGAGAGGTTCTCGCCGCCGGGCAGCTCCGCGTGCAGCCGCGTCTTGCCGCCGGGCTCGTCGGAGGCCGAGAACAGGGTCACCCGGTGGCCCCGCCGGGCCGCGGTGTGGGCCGCCTCCATGCCGGCGATGCCACCGCCGACGATGACGACGTGCTGCGGGCGCTTCGCCGGTGTCGGCCTCCAGGCGGCCTCATCCGGCGTGCCCACCCGGGGGTTGTTGTCGCACTCCAGCCGGCCGCCCTCGATGATGGTGCGCCAGCAGGTGTTGCAGGAGACGCAGTAGCGGATTTCGGCCTCGCGGCCATGCTCGGCCTTGGTGCCGAAGGCGGGATCGGTGATCAGCGGGCGGCCGAGGAAGACCAGATCGGCGGTGCCATCGGTGAGCGCACGCTCGCACTCGTTCGGGTCGGTGATGTAGCCAATGGCGCCGGCAGGGATCTGCGGTGCCACCTGTCTCAGCTCGCGGATGTGGCCGAGATACGGATGGCGCTCGCCGTGGGCATCCGGCAGGTGGCGCCAGAGCGAGTTGGCATGCGCGCCCCAGGCCCAGGTCCAGTAGTCCACCGCGCCGGTGGCGGCCACGATCTCCGAGATGCGCCGCGCCTCTTCGAGGTCGATGCTGCCGGGCACGCCGTCGTCGCCGGGCAGTTTGACGCCGATGATGAAGGGCCGTCCGCAGGCGGCGCGGATGGCCGCGATCAGCTCGGTGAGGAAGCGGGCGCGGCCGGCGAGGTCACCGCCGAATTCGTCCTCCCGGCGGTTGGACCAGGCGGAGAGGAACTGGTGGAAGAGATGACCGTGGCCGGCGGAGATTTCGACGCCGGACCAGCCGGCGCGCTTGAGCCGCGCCGAGCCCTCGGCCCACTCGTCGATCATCTGCCGGATCTCGTCCGCCGTGAGCACCCGCGGCACCGTCCAGCTGAGGTCGTCCGGCAGCGCCGATGCGCCTACGGCGCCCTCGTTGCGGCCGACGGCATGACGGCCGCGGCCCGAGTCCTGCACCTGCCCCAGCAGCCGGGTGTCGGCCCCTTCCACGGCTTCCGCGACACGCGCCAGCGCGTCGTACGCCTGGTCATCCCAGACCCGCAGCCGGTATGGCACGCGGTTCACCGAAGTCATGGCGACGGGCTCGGTGACGATCAGGCCGGTGCCGCCCCGGGCGCGGGCGCCGTGGTAGTTGATGAATTGTTCGGTGGGCTCGCCGTCGCGGACGAACTTCGTGAGGATGGAGGCGTGGGCCAGCCGGTTGCGCAGGCGCAGCCCGCCGATCTCGACCGGGCTGAAAAGGGTGGGATAGGCGGTGTCGCCGGCGCTCACGCGGGACGGGGCGCCGTCACGCGGCGCGGACCGGTTTCGAGTCTCCGGTGGAGTCTCCCTTGTTGCCGCTCTCTTCGCCGGCCGGCGCCGCTTCGCGAGCGTCGCGGCTGCCGGACTCGACCGTGCGCAGCACGGTGGAGAGCAGCCGCTCGCGTTCGGCGGTGAGCCAGGCGTCGTCTTCGTCCCTGACCTCGTAGCGCTCGATGCCCTCCCCCACGGGAAGGCCGTTCTGCTCGAGCACGCGCTCGGTGACGTAGAGCCGCTCGCGCAGCGTTGCCACCTCGGCGGTGAGCTCCATCACCATGCTCAGAAGCTCGTCGACGCCCTCGGCCTCGAAGAAGCGGTTGCGACGGCCGCGGGCCATGCGGGGTAATTCTGCAGACATGTCTTTCTCCTCTCGCGCGCTGGGGCGCGGCTCAGGCGGGCTTCCAGGCGCCGAATGCGTACCAGCGCGTGCCCTTCGGGTCCATGCGGCCGGTCTGGCTGTCGAACAGGGCGGGCTGGTCCACGCCCTCGCGGAAGGCGGCCTCGCCGACGAAACTGTAACGCGGCAGGGTGGCCTCGATGAAGTCCTCCGCCGCGAATCCGGCGCCGGTGCACAGCCCCTGGTAGTCCTGGTCGCGGAACGGTTTGTAGAAAGGCTCGTTGTTGTAATAGCTGTCCCAGTCCAGATAGAAGCTCTCGTAAGGCGCCATGCGGGAGTTCGGCGGCAGCTCCATGTTCCACAGCACGCCGCCCGGCTTCAGCACCCGGTACGCCTCGCGGAAGAAGGCGCGGATGTCGCGCAAAGGCAGCTCGTGCAGGAACATGGAGGAGAACACCACGTCGAAGCTCGCGTCCGGGTAGTCGAGCCTGGTCGCGTCCATCTGGCGGAAGTGCACGGGCACGCCCAGGCTCTTCGCCCGCGCGCTCGCATACCGCAGCACGCCCGGGGCGACGTCGATGCCGTGCACCTCGGCCTCCGGGAATGTCCGCACCCAGGGCAGCGTGTTGTGGCCGATCGTGCAGCCGCAATCGAGGATGCGTTCGGGACGGAACTCCGGGTACTTCAGCCGGATGTAGTTGGACAGGGTCTGGCCGATGTCGTCGAGTTCGCGGCCGAACTGGCCGAAGGCGAACACGTTGATGGAGTGGTCGTAGAGGGCGCCGGCCGCGACGTCGTCGTCGCCGTACTCGGCGTGGTAGCTGCCCGGCGCGAGATGCACGTCGATCTCCGTCACATTGCGGGGCACCTCGAAGGCCGGGTCGAGGGTGAGCGAGCCGCCGGCCCGGTCATCGTCCTCGCGCAGCGCGCGGGCCTGGTCGGCCAACTCCGCGATGCGGCGCTCCACGCCCGGAATGACCGAGGCGAACACCATCTCCTGGGCGTTCGTGCGCACGGCGCTGTAGAAGCGGAATGCACGCGTCCCGCGCA
This sequence comes from Lentisalinibacter sediminis, assembly GCF_040706615.1. NCBI lineage: Bacteria > Pseudomonadati > Pseudomonadota > Gammaproteobacteria > Woeseiales > Woeseiaceae > Lentisalinibacter > Lentisalinibacter sediminis. The sequence goes on from NZ_JAPDRF010000006.1 coordinate 163,324, forward strand.
TGGCCTTGTGCACCTCCGGACCGTCGACCGGAGGACGGCCGTGCTCGCGCTCGAACGCGGGCAGCACCTCTTCGTCGTATTCGGCCCGCATGTGTCCCGCCAGGCGGGTAAGCACGTGCCGGCGCAGCCCGGAGACGAATTCCTGCCGGGCCCGCTCGTCGCGGGTGGTGGCGGGCTGCAGGTCATGAGGCTGTGGCTGGATCATGCTTGGCGTCCTCTGCTGAGCGATCCCGGATTTTCTCGAAATTGGCTTTATGTTGTCAAACACAAAATCTTTTTGTATAAGAGGCTTGGAGTATTGTCCCCGGAGCCGAAGCCATGCCGACACCCGCCACCACCATCATCGTGCTGTTCAACCTGAAGCCGGACGCCGACCCGGCCGCCTACGAGCGCTGGGCCGCCGAAACCGACCTGCCGACGGTGCGCAGCCTCGCCACCACCGACGGCTTCGACGTCTACCGCACCACCGGCGTGCTCGGCTCCGACGCGCCGGCGCCCTACCAGTACGTGGAGATGATCCGCGTGAGCGACATGGCCGGGTTCGCGAGCGAAGTGGCCACCGAGACCATGCAGAAGGTGGCGAGCGAGTTCCGCAGCTTCGCCGATAACCCGGTATTCATGCTCAGCGAGGAGGTGGCGTGATGCGGGGACTGCAAGGCAAGGTCGCCGTCTGCACGGGCTCGGGTCGCCGGGAGGGTCTGGGCGAGGGCATCCTGCGCCGTCTCGCCGCCGAGGGCTGCAAGGTGGTGGTCACCGACCTCGGCCGCCCCGACGAGGGCCTCGACAGCGGCAACATCGGCACCACCGAGGAGATGGAAGCGGTGGCCGCGGGGCTGCGCGAGGCCGGCGCCGAGGCGGTGGCGCTGCCCTGCGACGTGCGCGACGAGACCCAGGTACAGGCACTGGTGGACGGCACCGTGGAGGCCTTCGGACGCCTCGACATCCTGGTGAACAACGCCGGCGTCGGCTACATGATGAGGCACACCGCCGACCTCACCCTGGAGGAGTGGAAGCTGGTGCTGGACGTGAACCTGACCGGTGCGTTCCTGTGCACCCGCATCGCCGCGGCGCAGATGCGCGCCCGGGGCGACGGCGGGCGCATCATCAACATCGCCAGCCAGGCGGCCAAGTCCGGCTTCCCGCACATGGCGCCGTATGTGGCTTCCAAGCACGGCATGGTGGGCCTGACGCGCACGGCAGCGATTGATTACGCCGGCGACGGCATCACCGTGAACGCCGTGTGCCCGAACCACGTCACCACCGGGCTGGGCAAGAAGCAGAACGAGTACTTCGCGAAGTACCGCGGCCAGACGGTGGAGGAGTACCGTGCCGGGCTCCGTAGCCGCATCCCGCTGGGCCGCGTCGGCCTGCCCGAGGACACCGCAGCGGCGACCGCGTTCCTCGCCTCGGACGACGCGGCATTCATCACCGGCGAGGCGCTGAACGTGAGCGGCGGCGAGGAGATGCACTAATCGCCATGTGGGAGGGCTTGCCTTTGTGGGAGGGTTTGCCTTTGTGGGAGGGCCTTCAGGCCCGATTCGTCAGACCGGGTCGGGCCTGAAGGCCCTCCTACCGGGTGCCTCCATGGAACTAAGGCAGCTCGAGCGGTTTCTCGCGGTGGTCGATCACGGCACGCTCGCCGCCGCCGCACGGGAACTCGGCCTCACCCAGCAGGCGCTGTCGGCAAGCCTGTCCGGGCTGGAGAAGGAGCTCGACGTGCGGCTGTTCGACCGCGGTCCCGGCGGCATCACCAGGCTGACCGCCTACGGCCAGGCGCTGGTGACCCACGCCCGCTCACAGATCGCGGCGGACCGGCGCGCGCGCGAGGCACTGAGGAGCCTCGCGGACGCGGAGACCGGCACGGTGACGGTGGGCATCGGCGAGACCTTCGCCGGTGACATCATCGCGCCGGCGGTAAGCCGCCTGCATGCGGCGCGGCCGAAGCTGCGCATCAACCTCATCGAGGGCTATTCAGAGCAGATCCTGGAGCGGCTGTACGACGGCGAGTTCGACTTCGTGGCCGTCGGCGTCGCGGACTTCGCGCTACGGGACGATTTTCGCGCCGAGGTGATCTATTCGGCGAACGACGTCGTGGCCTGCCGCCCCGGCCATCCGCTGGCGCAGAAGCGCGAAGTAAGCCTCGCGGATCTCGCCGACTATACGTGGGTGGTGCCCTACTCCCGTCCGTCGGACGTCGACGTGATCACCGAGACCTTCGTGGCCGCCGGCCTGCAGCCGCCGACCCGCTTCATCGGCTCCGACGCCTACCGCATCGGCATGAAGCTGCTGGCCGCCAACGACTTCCTGCTGATGACCTCGCCGGCGCTGGTCACGAGCCGGCTGGCGAAGGAGACCTGGGGCGTGCACATCCTGCCGGTCGACCGGCCCACCGTGCGCCGCAACGCGAGTCTGGTGACGCCGACGGAGCGGCCCATGACGCCGGCGGCCGCCGTCCTGCTGGGCGAGGTGCGGGAGGCTGCCGGCGACTACGGGGCTGTCTGATTCAGAAACCGCGGATCACGAAGAGACGGAAGTCGCCGTCGTCGGCGGCGTCGGAGACGCCGAAGAGATAGCTCGCGAGCAGCGACCAGTCGCCGCCGATCTTTGCCTTCAGCACCGGGCCGACCTGGTGTTCCTGCTCATCGAAACTGCCGGTATCCGCCGTGGTGTTCAGGTCGTTGAACATCTCCACGCCCAGGCGCATGCCGTTGCCGATGGTGCGGGTCACCTGCGAGCGGGTCTCCAGCAGCAGCCCCGGCGCGGCCCCGGCACCGGTCTGGCGCGCCACCAGCGCGTTCGCGCGCAACTGCCAGCCGCCGTCGAGGTCCAGCTTGCCGGTCCAGCCCACGCGGAACCGGTTCGGCCCTTCGTCGCCGGCCTGGGCCTCGAAGCGCAACGCCGCGTCCCAGCCCGCGTCCTGGTCTTCCAGGTACTGCCACTGCACCTCCAGGCGCGTATAGCCGAGATCAAGCGTGTCGCCGCCTACGCTGCGCTGGAAGGCAAGAATGCGGGCGCGCCAGCTGTCGTTGAAAGCCTGCTGATAGTGGAGCCGGTGGGAGAACACCTCGGGCGCCGGTCCGTCCTCCGGCACGAAGCTCACGCGGTATTCGGCTTCCCGCTCGCCGTCATCGACGTCCGGGCTGAAGACGTTGCTGGTATTGGCGGCCGCCATGGCGGGCAGCAGCAGGAACAGAATGATTATTCGGTTCATGAAAGCAGCTGACAGATGAATACAGCTTCGGGAGGCGGGGACAGTGACTCAGGCGCCGGAGCCGTCTGCTGCCCCCCCGGGAATCAAAAATCCGGTGCGGGACGGCAGGGCTGCCGTCCCGCGACCGGCTCCGCTATCCCTGCGGAGTAGACGGCCGGTATACCGACCTGGGGGACTCGATGCAGGCTGACGGCTATTCCGGAGCCACCAGCAGACGGCCGTTCAGCGGCAGCACGGGACGGGCGTTGTCGCCCATGAAGCCTTCCATGGCCGCGATCTGGGCGGCGCTGGCCTCGACGGTGTCCTCGACCACGTGCCAGTTCACGCCCTCGGAGCACGGCGGTGTGGTCAGGGAACCCATGTAGCGGAACACCTCGAGTTCGTCCGGCAGCATGCCGTTGGGGTCGAAGGAGGCGCCCTTGATGTCCTCGGCGTCGGCGCCGACCTTGCCGGCGTTGTCGATGAGCTTCTGCAGCTCGGCATTCGCCTCGCCTTCCTCGAACAGGATTCCCAGCACGCCGAGCTCGCCCTTGTCGGTGGCATGCACGAAGTGCGCGACCAGCGGATAGTGCTCACCGCCCATGGTGTGCTCGCTGGGCGTGTGGAAGTGCACCTGCACCAGCGCGAACACCTTGCCGCCGCTGGTCATGTAGGAGCCCTTGCCGAAGTTCGCCTGCACGGTCTTGCCGTTGTTGAACATGTTGAGAGGCGCCGCCTCCCAATCCACGGAGACCTCCAGGTCGCCGACGGCACCGGACTGGCCCAGATCGATGGGGGACTGCATCAGACCCTTCTTGCAGACCTCGTAGGCTTCGGACAGGTCGCCCCAGTTCTCGGGGCCGGTCTTGCCTGAATAGCCCCATTCGGCGGATCCGCCGGCGGCCCAGGCGGGCGCAGAGAGCAGCAGGGAGATCCCGGCACCGGCCAGGACGCGACTCGTTTTCTTCATGGCTTGTTGCCTCGCGAAAGTGTTGAGCAGGGGGGAATCTGACGCCGCATCCTACGGGGCCCGGCAGCACCCGCAAGCCGTTTCTGCCGATGGAAAAGACAGGCTCAGCCTGATGGACGGAATGCTTTCATCGATTTCTGCCGTAGTTTTCGTGGCTGCTGACCCATTCCTCGGCAATCACCGCGGCGCCCAGGGACAGCTCGCCGCAGAGCACGGTTGCGGCGATGATCTCGGCCAGCTTGCGGGCCTTGCCGGGACCGTAGCAGCCCAGCGATTCGAGGCACTCGCGCTGGGTGGCGAGCCCGGTGCCGCCGCCGTAGCTGGCGACGATCAGCGACGGCAGCGTGATGGAGTAGTAATAGTCGCCGGTGCGGGTGACCTCGGCGTAGGTGAACGCGGCGTGGGACTCCGCCACGTTCGCCTCGTCCTGCCCGGTGGCGATGAAGGTGGCGGCGATGCCGTTTGCCGGGTGCACGCCGTTGGAGACGGCACCGGCCATGAGCGCGCCGAGTTGGGATACCCGACGCGTTGCGTGCAACTGTTCCGCCGAGACCCGCATGCGGTCACGAAGCAGCGCATCCGGCACGGTCACCTCGGCGATCACCCGCTTGCCACGGCTGCGCAGCGAGTTGAGTGCCGAGTGCTTCTTGTCGGTGTCCATGTTGCCCGACAGGTAGTACTCCACGCGGCCGTAGTTCTCGATGATCCAGTGACAGGCGGCCAGCGTGGCCTTGCCCGCCATGTTCTGGCCGGCCGCGTCGCCGGTGGTGTAATTGAAGCGCAGATAGAGCATGCGGCTGGCCGCATACTGCTCGATGTCGCGCAGCGTGCCTATGCTCGTCGTGGCCTCCGCCGCTGCCTTGATGCCGGCGAAGTTCTCCGACACCCACTCGCCGAAGGCCCGGGCTTCCCGCGCACTGGGGAACAGGAACACCGGCGCGCGCTGCATGGCGTCGTCGGCGATGGTGGTGGTGATGCCGCCCGCCTCCCGGGTGAGGCTCATGCCCCGGTTGTAGCTCGCCACCAGCGTGCCCTCGGTGGTGGCCATGGGCACGTAGAACTCGCCCTCGGCGTATTCGCCGTTCACCAGCAGCGGGCCGGCGAAACCGACGGGCATCTGCGCGACGCCGGTGAAGTTCTCGACGTTGCCCCGCACGGTGGCGGGATCCAGGGAGTAGTGTCCGAGATGGTCGAGGCGGGTGCCGGTCTGCTCCTCGATGAAGTCCCGACGGCTCCGTACCGCCTCTTCCGAATAATCGTTGTCGCGATCGCGAGGGATTCTGGGCATGGGTGCCTCCGTTCTTGTTGTTTTGGCGAATTATATCTAATCAATATCCAATCGATATCGGATCGGGCCTGAAGGCCCTCCTACATGCCAAGTGAGGTTCTGCATGCGTCCAGCCGTTGCCATAATCACTGCCGTCGTTTCTTTGATGCTGACGGGGACTGCCATGGCGTACGAGGAACCGGAATACCGGGTGCTCGCCGAGCGCGAGGAGTACGAGATCCGCGCCTACCAGCCCTATCTGGTGGCCGAGACGGTCGTGGAGGGCGATTACGGCGAGAGCGGCAGCAAGGGCTTCCGCATCCTGGCGGGCTACATCTTCGGCGACAACCAGGCGTCGGAGAAGATGTCCATGACCGCGCCGGTCACCCGCGAGCCCGCCGAGAGCGTGAAGATGAACATGACCGTGCCGGTGATCTCCGAGCGCGTGGCCGGGGCGGAGCGCTACCGCTACCAGTTCGTGATGGAGCGCAAGTACACCCGGGAGACGCTGCCCGTGCCTGAGGACGAACGGGTGACCATCCGGGAGATCCCCGCACGCAGCATGGCCGTGCACCGCTACTCGGGGCGCTGGACCGCGTCCAACTTCGAGAAACACACGGCCATCCTGCTCCGCGCACTCGAGCGCGACGGCATCGAGATCGTCGGCACACCGCAGTCCGCCGCCTACAACGCGCCGTTCATGCCGCCGTTCCTGCGCCGCAACGAGATACTGGTGGAGATAGACCCGAACACCCTGTAGGAGGGGCTTTAGCCCCGATCCCTTGAACAATCGGGCCTGAAGGCCCTCCTACGGCCGTTACGCCGCCAGCGGCGTCGGATTCACCAGCCGCTCGAAATCCGCGTAAGCCATGCGGATCAGTTCGCTGTGGGAGCCGGCGTTGAAGGCGATCTCGTCGTCCTCCCGGAGTGCCGCCGAAACGAACACCTTCATGTCGTAGAGGTTGCCGAAGGGCGGCATCGCCCCGGTCTCGCAGTCCGGGAAGCGTTCCTTGAACTCGTATTCGCCGGCGAGTTCCACCTCGTCGGCGCCCAGCGCCTCCGTCAGATGCACAAGCTTCACGTGGTCCGAGGCCGGCACCACGATCATCGCCAGTTCGCCGTCGATCTTCACCATCACCGTCTTGGCCAGCTCCTTGCCGGGGATGTGCGCCCGTTCGGCGATCTCCTGGGCGGTGAAGGCGGGCGAATGGCCGATGGTGACGTACTTGACGTTCTCTCGGTCGAGGAATTCCTTCAGTCTGGTAACAGGCATGGCCGTCTCCTTGTCTCCCGCGGGAAACCGGGCAGGCCCGGGCCTGCCCGGACAAGACCAAGATAACGCGTTGTCGCCCCCCGGGAAACTCCCGGAAACTGCATAGGTGCGGCCGGCCGCATGCCCCGGTCAGCTCCCCTCCACCAGAAGCTGGCCGAGCATGCCGAGTGCGAAACCGAGCACGGCGCCGAGCGTGGGGCCCCAGTGACGCTCGAGACGGGACTGGGGCGCGATATCCTGGAACAGCAGATAGAGTATCCCCCCGGCGGCGAACAGCATCACCGCGCCCAGCGCTACCGGATAATCCGGGCCCCAGTACCAGCCGAGCAGGCCTACCGCCGGGCCCAGCAAGGTGAGCCAGGCCATTTTCAGCAGGGTACGCTCCGGGCCCGACTTGCCGGCAGCTGCCAGCTCCCGGTAGGCGTTGAAGCCCTCCGGCAGGTTCTGCAGACCGATGAGCAGTGCCAGCAGCGGTGCGGCGCCGGCGCCCGTGGCGAACATCCCGCCCAGCGCGAGGGACTCCGGCAGGTAGTCCATGAGCATCGCGCTCAGCTGAGGGGACTCACGGCGGCGTAGTCCGAGATAGCGCTCGACGGCGAAGAAGACGCCGCCGCCGGCGAGAAAGGCCGCGCAGGACAGCACCGCCGAATCCGTGTAGTGGCTGCCCTCCGGCACGAGGACCAGAGCCACGGCGGAGACGAGTACGCCGCCGCCGAACGCGATCACGCCGTGGCGGAATTCCCGCTCTAGCCATTGCGGCCGGATACGCTCCAGCCGGGCGAAAAGACCGCCGACGACGATGCAGGTGCCTGCACCGGTGGTGCAAAGCAGCATGATCACGAAGTCCCGCAACGGGCTGTTCCCCGAGGGCCTACTCCGCCGCGTCGGCGGGCCGGTAGCTGGCGTAGTAGTTCACCAGCGCGCCGATGTCGCCCGGCTCGAGCTCGGCCAGTTCGTGGGCCATGGCCGGCAGCAGGGCCTCCCGATCGCCGGCGAGATAGGCCTCGATGGCGAAGCGCAGATATTCCCTGCGCTGACCGTGCAGCGGTATGCAGATGGCGAAGTCCGCCTGCCTGCTGTCCGGCCGTGCATGGCAGGCCCCGCAGTGCTGGCGGTGCAGCGCGGCGCCCTCCTCGGCCAGTGCCTCGTCGAAGGTCTGGTCGAGCGCCTGGCGCTCCTTGGCGCCGTAGTAGTTGGCGATGGCGAACACCGTGTCCTCGTCGAGCTCTGCCACCGTCTCGCACATCTTCGGCTCCCGCACGCAGCGCCGTGCGCCGTCGATGTAGGCGAAGACGGCCTCCTCGATGTGTCCGGCGGGTATGCCGGCGAGCACGGGAATCATGGGATCACCCTTGCCCATGCCATCCGCGCCGTGGCATTCGGCGCAGGCATCCACCGCGTCGGGCCTGGCCGTTGCCAGAGCCGGCAGAGCAAATAGTGCGAGCAGGCAGAAGCGGAATCGCTGTTTCATGCTTCCCCCGAGACGTTGCTTCCCTTGTGAGACTGTAGGCAGGGAAAGAGCGCCGGGGAATAAGGGGATGACGCGGGTGGCGCTCAGGAACCCGCAAGGCCGGCGGCGGCGATGCCTCCGCCGGCGAGCAGCAGCACCGCCCCCAGCGGCTCGCCGATGCGCCGGCCCCAGCTCGCGTTCTTCTCCACTGCCATGATCAGCCCGAGCACGAACATCCACAGGAGATTCGCGCTGGCCGCGGCGAACATGAGCAGCATCAGCGCCCAGCAGCAGCCGGCGCAGAACAGGCCGTGATCGACGCCGATGCGCCAAGCCCGACGCACGTCTCCCGCGTTCGCGCTCCAGCGCGAAAGCACAAAGCCCAGCGGGGCACGGCACTGCTCCAGGCAGCGGTACTTCAGCGCCGAGAACTGGAAGGCGCCGGCCAGCACAAACAGGCCGGCGGCGGGCGCCCAGGCCGGGAGCGGCAGCTCCAGCAGGCCGAACGCCCGGCCCGCGGCAAAGACGAGCGCGCCGAGAATCGCCCACACGACCAGATAGCCGACGGTGAAGACGCCGACCAGGGCCGGCGCGTGCCGGCGGCGGCGCACCAGCCGTCGGAATATCTCCACCAGGGGGAACGTGCTCGGCAGCATCATGGCCACCGTCATGAGCGTCCAGCCCACCACGAATGCCGCAGCCGTCACTGGCAGCGGCAGGGCGTGGCCGGCATGGGCGTGCGCGCCGCCGTGGGCGTGGAACAGGGCGCCCCAGGGAGTCCGTTCCAGCCACCACAGCAGCGCCCATGCCGCCGCGACGGTCCCGCCGAGCGAGACCGCGAGCCAGCTCTGATAGCGGGTGTTCGGGTTCATGCGACGACCCTGCCGCGGCGCCCGGCCGCGGGACGGCGCGCTCTGCCGCCGGGTCAGGCGGCCTCGTCGTAGTCGAACACGAACGGGCCGGATATCGCGTTGTGGCCGGAGATATCGATGTCCTGGCCCAGCTCCTCGCTCTTCTGGCGGTAGCGGGTCGCCTTGCCGACGTAGGCAGGCGAGCCCGGGATGGTCGAGAAGACGGAACCCACCAGCTTGGTCGGCTCGCCGCTCGGGCCCACGTAGGGCTCGAGATCCGCTTCGACGACGTCACCGATGCTGAACCGGCCCTTGCCCTCTTCCACGTCGCAGACGATGGGCGCCCGGCGGACGTCGATGAGCTCGCTGACCAGTTGCGCGAGGTCGGCGATGGGCCCGCCGGCTTCGCCGAGGAAGACGCGGCGCAGCGCGGCCTCCTGCTCGTCGGTGGCGGTGTCGTTCAGATACGCGATCTCCCGCCAGTTGCCGTCGAACACGTTGCCGGGGATGTGGACCACGCCGACCCAGGTCAGGCCGGAGACGTCCACGCGGTCGATCTCGCCGCTGCGGATGTGGTAGGCCAGCGAGGAGTCGCAGGTGCCGCCGTCCGGGTTCTCGCCCACCCAGCACGGACACAGCGTTTCGCAGGTGCAGACCTCGAGGAGGTCACCTTCCAGGTGATAAGGCATTTGAGTTTCTCCCCCGCGCGTCACGGGAACCGCGCCTGGGCAGGTAAGTCCCGCGACGGATTACGCGGATTTACGTGTGTATGACCCGAGGCTAACGCCGCGTCGCCGGGCGGGTCAAGCGGGGCCGGCGCCGGATGTTAGCCCGCGGGCATGTATCCGCAAGCCACAGGATTCCGACCATGACTGTCCCCGTATGGGTATTGCTCGCCTTCGCCGGTTGGACGCTGCTGCACATCGGCACGAAGCCCGGCGAGTTCACCGCGGGGCCGCGATTCGCGTTCTTTCTTGTGCAGCTGGCGTGCATGGTGGCGACGGGCGGCATCGTGATCGCCCGGGCCCTGTAACGCAGGCCGTCTCAAGCAGTCCCTGGGAAGCATTCCCTGGGAAGCAGCCCCGGTGGATCAGCCGCCGAAGCCCTCGCCCTCGTCCGCCTCGCTCATGCGGATGAGCCGGCTGTCGGCCACCGCGGCCTGGCGGTGCTTCACGGCCTTCTGGTAGTCCGGGTCGGTGACCATCTCGAGGAAGGCGCCGGCCGTCGGATAGCGAGCCACGAACACCAGATCCCAGTGCTTGTCCGAGGGGCCGATCACCATCAGCTCCGGCTTCGCCCGCCAGACGATCTCGCCGCCGACGCGTTGGAAGATGGGGCCGCTGTCCCGGCCGTAGGCAGCATAGGCCTCGGCGCCGGTGGCCTCGCGGCCGTCCGCATAGGCGGCTTTGTCGCGGAAGCGCAGGAAGTTCAGCATCAGTATGGGTTGATCCCGGGGCAGATTCTTGAAGGCGTCGAACTGGTCGCGTTCCGGGTCGATGTATCCGGTCATGGTGCGGCTCCCACAGTCAGCGGAGTCGGCAGGATAGCAAAGCGGCGGTGGCACGCCGGCCTTGACGCAGTCGGGTGCTACCTCTATTCTTCACCTAAAAGTATTAATGATTGCCATGCGGACCAATGACCTTCTGGACAATACGATGATCGCCCTCGCCGACCCGGTGCGAAGACGCATCCTTGAGCGGCTCGAGGCGGGCGAGGCGCGGGTGACCGACCTGGCCCAGCCGTTCGACATCTCGCTCAACTCCGTCTCCAAGCACATCCGGCTGCTGGAGCGGGCCGGGCTGGTGCGGCGGCGGCGCGCCGGGCGCGAGCATTTTCTGTCGCTGGATCCCGCGCCGCTGGATGCGGCCGCGGCATGGATAGAGGAGCGGCGGCGGTTCTGGGCCGGACGGCTGGATGCCCTGGAAGAGGCGATCGCCGCGGACGGGCACGACACGGGGGAATGAAGCATGAACGAGTACGGTGAATGCCATGCACCGGGGTGCATCCGCTTCGAGCGGCTGCTGAGGGCGCCGGCCGATGTGGTCTGGGAGTATCTGGTGAATGGGGAGAAGCGCTCGCGTTGGCTTGCGGACGGCGAGTTCGAACTGCGCGCGGGAGGCCGGGCCGAGTTCCTGTTCCGGAACGGGAATCTCTGCCGGCCCGGCGACGAGCCGCCGGAGAAGTACCGGTCCCTGTCCGCGGAGGTTCGGCTCGAGGGCCGCGTGCTGGAGGTGGACGCACCGTCGCGACTGGTCCTCGAGTGGCCGTCGGATCAGGGGCCGCCGAGCATCGTGACGTTCGAGCTGGAGGCAAGGGGCAGCGAGACGCTGCTGAGACTGACGGAGACCGGACTGGCCGCGCGCGGCGACCTGCTCGGAGCCGCCGCCGGCTGGCATGCCCACCTCGACATACTGGCGGCGCTGGCGGGCAGTGGCCCGTCGCCCTCGTTCTGGTCGAATCACACCCGGCTGGAAGCCGAGTACGGACTCCGGCTGTCCTGAGCGTCCGAACCGGTCAGTAGCCGTCGCCGATGGGCGAGCCCGGCGGCACGGTGGTCTCGGGTAGCTGTTCCACGTAGGACGGGTCGGCGCCGAATCGCTCGATGTCCTGACGGGCGGCGGTGTAGGCGGCCCGCCAGCGCCCATCGATGCGCCCTTCCAGTCGGTCTTCGAGCCAGTCGTCGAGTTTGTCTATAGCGCCGGTGGCGAGCATGCGCACGGCGGGGTCGGTTTCATCGTCGGCGGCCAGGCGCATGAGGGCGTGCAGGGTCTGGCGATTGGTGCGGCGGAGGATGAGGCCCTCCATCCGATCGCGGCGCTCGGCGTACCAGGTACCTGCCAGCAAGGCGTCGACCAGTTCGGCGAAGCCGGGCAGGTCCGCGTCCGCGGCGTGCTGACGCTCGAGGCGGGCGGCGCGGGCGGGGTCGAGCAGCGCGGCCAGGGTGAGGGCTGCGGCGCTTTCGGCCGGCCCCGCGGGATCGAAGGTGTTGCCGGTCTCGCGGGGGAACAGCTCGCGGTTGGGGGCGTAGCCGGGCGGCCGGGGCGGGATCAGCTCGACGATGCGCTCCGGCAGGCGCAGGACGGCGGGGTCGAGCAATGCGATGAGGGCGTCGATGGCGGCGCGCTGGCGCGGCGCGGGCACGCCGGCGGTGATGCGCCGGCCGTCGCCGCGGAGCGCATAGTCGAAGTATCGGCCGCCGATGAGTTTGGAGACCGCGCGGATCTGGTAGCGGTGCAGGAGGTACATCGGCACGAGCACCTCCTCCAGCGTCGCCCAGGGACGGCCGGGGCGAATATTGCGCTCGCCGAAGCGCTCGAGAACAACCTCGCGGACGCGCAGGAGGTGCTCGAGTTCGGCGATGGCGTCGGCGCCGTTGTCCCAGAGGTTGCCGTCCGGGTGCGCGGTGCCGGTGCCGCGGGCGTCCTCGTCGGCGACGTAGGCGTAGCGGGCGGCGGTCTCCGCCAGGATGCGGTCGCGTTCGGCTGCGGCGTCGATGCCTGGGGGGAAGTCCTGGTAGGCATAGAGGATGACGCGCTCGTCCCATTCGCCGATGCCGGTGTCGTAGGCGGCGGAGAGATCGATGTCGCCCTCTTCGGTGAGGCGGATCAGCGGGAAGGGGTAGTCCATGACCGAGGCGCGGTCCTGGGTGCTGGCGGCGAAGTTGTGCTCGATGCCGAGGGTGTGGCCGACTTCGTGGGCGGAGAGCTGACGGATGCGGGCGAGGGCCATGGCGAGCATGGGGTCGTCGTCCGGGGAATAAGTTGGAAAAGTCTCAAAAGTTCGGTCCGGCACCTCATACGGGGCGAGCAGGCCCTCCGCGAGGAGGTAGTCCTGGCGTACGCGCAGCGAGCCGAGGGTGACATGGCCCTTGATGATCTCGCCGGTGCGCGGATCGAGGACCGAGGCGCCGTAGGACCAGCCGCGGGTGGAGCGGTGGACCCACTGGATGACGTTGTAGCGCACGTCCAGGGGGTCGGCATCCTCCGGCAGCAGTTCCACGCGGAAGGCGTCGCGGTAACCCGCCGCCTCGAAGGCCTGGTTCCACCACCGTGCGCCGTCGATCAGGGCGCTGCGTACGGGCTCCGGCGCGCCCCGATCGACGTAGTAGACGATCGGGGCGACCGGCTCGCTCATCGGTGCGGCCGGATCCTTCTTCGCCAGCCGGTGACGTCTTCCGAAGTTCACAAGCAGGGGGTCGCCGATGTCGGAGGCGTAGTCCACGAAGCCGTCGTTGCCGTAACTCAGACCGATGATGCCGCCGCGGGGATCGTAAGGCAGCGGCTCGTAACCCGGCGGCGGCAGCCGCACGAAGGAATGATGCAGGTGCACGGTGAAGCTGGTCGGATCCGGTGCGACGGTGGGCAGCAACTCTCCCTCGGGCTTGCCGGTGAACGTGACCATGGCCTCGGCCTCGCTGTTGTCCGGGAAGGCCTTGGTGCGTGGCAGATAAACAGCCGAGCGGGCGGCATCCACCGCGTAGGTGCCCTCCTCCATGTCCGCCAGGCGGCGGGCGATGCCGTGAGCGTCGCGGAGCAGGAACGGGGTGGCGTCCACGAATACCGCTCCGTCCTGCTCGCCCAGCACCTCGAATCCCCACAGTACGGAGATAGCGAAGGACTCTGCTGTAGCCGCGCGCTCCGGAGCATCACCGCCGAGCGCGCGGTAGGCCAGATTGTGCTGGACCAGCAGCACGCGGGGACCGACCCGGCGGAACTCGACAAGGCGAGTCGCCCCGAGCTGGCCCCGGTCCAGGCCGATGTCGTTGGAGCCTACGCCCCGCGCCAGCGAGGACTGGTAGATGAAGGGTTCGTCGAAGGCATCCAGCCCGAGCACCAGGCGGCCGCCGACTTCATCCCAGTACAGATCGATGAAACCGGGCATCGCCTGCCATGCGTCGATCGCGAGCGACTCGGCGGCCTCCCCGGGTGCGCGGTCGGCGGCAGGCTGCTCGGCGGCGGCGAGCACCGGAAAAGCGAGAGTCAGCAGGATCAGTGGCAGGAGGCATCGTGGCATCGTGGTTGTTCTCGTCGCGTTGATCGGGCCGTTATCTTGCCCGAGAAAGGCGGCTGACTCATCATCGCCGGCAACCGCGGCCGCGACATGCACTGACTTCCGTCGAGCGAATAAGTTGGAAAAGTTGCAAAAGTTCGGTCCGGCACCGGAGTATCGGCTCGGGTTGCCGGGCTGGGCGTTTCCCGGGTGGAAAGGGCGTTATTGGGATGCCCGCCCATCGCCGCTGGCTGACTATGCCCGCTTCTTCGGCACCGTGGAGGGCAATACCACCTTCTACCGCATTCCGGAGGAGAAAACGGTCGCCGCCTGGCGCGAGGCCGTGGCCGGCCGGGACTTCGAGTTCTGCTTCAAGCTGCCCCGCAGCGTCACCCACGAGCCGGCGCCCTCGCTGCCGGACCTCGACGCCTTCCTGCGGACGATCGAGCCCCTCGGCGACCACATCGGACCCCTGCTGGTGCAGTTCCCGGCCACGGCCGGCCCGACGGAGATTGCCGGCATGGAGACCGTGCTCTCCCGGCTTTCCCGCCACTACCGCTACGCCATCGAGGTGCGCCACCCGCTCTTCTTCTCCCGCCCGGAGCGGCTCGAGCCCCTCCTTGCCGAACACGACTGTGGCCGCGTCATGATGGACAGCCGGCCCATCTACCGGGGCGACACGGCGCACCCGGAGGTGCAGCAGGCGCTGCACGAGAAACCCGACGTGCCCGTGCTGGACACCGTCTACAACGGCCTCGCCTTCGTGCGCCTGGTGCTGCATCCCGATGCGGCCAGCAACGAGGTCTGGATCGCCGAGTGGTCCCGGCGGGTGGCTGGCTACCTGCGGGCCGGCCAGCAGGTCTACATGATGATCCACTGCCCGAACAACCTGCATTGCCCGCCGTTCGCACGCGCCTTCCACGAGACGCTGCAGCGCGAGCCGGGCATGCGGGAGCTGCCGGCGCTGCCTCCCTGGCCGCTGCCACGTCAGCAATCACTGCTCTGAACCGCGTCCGATCCGGCCGGCTGCAAGCATTACGTATTGCCGCCGCAGGGGCGTCTGCCACAGCATGATGAATGCAAGGAAAGACCGCGAGCGACCGGTTTGCACCGCGCGCGGCGGTGCCGGCGCGGGCAGTTTCGGGAGGAGACATGAATACGCGCAAGACCCCCTCACGGCCAGGGACATGGCCGCTGCTGTCACTCGTCATCGCGCTCCTCGTCGTCGTCTTCGCCGTCCCCGCCGAGGCGGAGAATCTGGTGAAGGCGTTCACCGGCTCGGGGCCGGATACGACACCCCGCTTCGAGGTGGAGGGCCCCTGGCGGGTGGACTGGGAGGCCGGGAGCGAGCATCCCCTGCTCTCCGCGTTCTACACCAACCTGTATGACGCTAAGACGAGCGAATACCTCGGCTTCATCACCCAGCTTCGGGGCACCGGTGCCGGCTCCAAACTCATCCGCGAGAGCGGCGAGTTCCGCATCGGCATCTCGGGCAACGACGTGGACTGGACGATCCGGATCGTCGAGCTGAGCAAGGACGAGGCCGAGGCGCTCGAAGCGGCGGCGGCCGGCCGGCCACGGGGTGCGGAGCTGCCTCCGCCGGCACGCCCGGCACCCTCGACACTCGTTGCCTCCGGATCGTTCATCGGCTGGAACGTCGTCGACGAGCGCACGCTGCACCTCGTCACCGGCGAGGACGGCCTCGTGCTGGAGGTGACGCTGGCCGAGCCGTGCCGCGGCCTGACCGAGACCGGAGAGGTACTCTTCGTGACGCCGGACAGCGGCGCGACGAATGTCTACAACTCGATCCTGCTGGACGACGGCACTCGCTGCTACTTCGAGCGGGTGGTGCCGCAGTACCGCTAGGCCCGCCGTGACGACGGGCCCGCGGCCCGGGCGTGCTCAATGACCCGGTCCAGGCGCTCCAGGTGGGACCCCGGCCAGTAGACGCGCCCGCAACCCGTACAGCGGCGGAAGTCGCGGTAGACCACGAATACCTGCAGCGGGACCTGCCGTGCAGCCTCCCGGCGGCGGATCGGCACGCACTCGCCGTTGCACTCCAGGCAGCGGGTGTAAGGTTCGAACTCCGGGCCCAGCTGCAGAGCCCGGACCACCTCCTCGAGCTGGGCCACCGGCTCGGTGGCGCGCAGCCAGTAGCCGTGGATCACCCGCCCGTTGCGCAGGATGCCGATGTCCCGCGTGAGGATGATCCGGTGCTCGGCGAGGGAGCGGTCGATGATTTCCTCGTCGCCGAGGTCGCTGCGCCAGACCGTGTCGTAGCCGAGCAGGCGGAGGTGGCGGGCCAGCATGCCGAGGTGCACGTCGGCGATGAAGCGCGTCATCCGCAGGGGCGCCGGGCGCAGCCGGACCAGGGGCGAGACGTCGAGGCACTCGAACACCGGATAGACGGCCACCCGCTCGCCGCCGCGCAGCCGGTGGCCGAAACCGACGGACTCGCCGTCGACCAGGATCACGTCGATCTCGGTATGGGGCACGCCCAGCGCCTCGACGGTGTCCTTCACCGAGGGCGTGTCGGTGAAGCGGTGGACGAAGCTGCACTTGCGCCGCGCGGAGGGCAGGAAATCGTTCAGCTCCTCGTAGAAGCGGAACTCGGCCGCGCGTACGGGTTTGGCATGGGGATCGTCGGTAGGAGCTGCCATGTGTAATGTAGGAGGGCCTTCAGGCCCGATGCTTTGGAAGGGGCCTTCAGGCCCGATGCTTTGGAAGGGGCCTTCAGGCCCGATGCTTTGGAAGGGGCCTTCAGGCCCGATGCTGTAGAAGGCCCTTCAGGCCCGATGCCCTGGCCACCGGAGTGTAGCCCACATGCAGGAGACCGCCGTCAACGTCGTCTGGTTCGGCTTCGCCGCGAGCCTCGTCGCCGGGCTGGGCACCGGCGTCGGTGCCGTGGGCGTGTTCTTCGTCCGCCGGCTCACGGATGCCGCCGAGGATCTGCTGCTGAGCTTCGCTGCCGGCATCATGCTCGCGGCCTCCTTCTTCTCGCTGCTGCTGCCGGCCATTGCCTACGGCGAGGCGGAGTTCGGCGGCCGGCAGGCGGCGGTCGCCGTGGTCATCGCGGGCCTGCTGGTCGGCGCACTGGCGCTGGCCGGCATCCATCGCTACGTACCTCACGAGCATTTCTTCGCCGGCCGCGAAGGCCCGGACACCGCGGCGCTGGAACGGATCTGGCTGTTCATCATCGCCATCACGCTGCACAACTTCCCCGAGGGCATGGCCGTCGGGGTCGGGTTCGCCGGCGGCAACGTCGACAACGGCCTGGCGCTCGCCACCGGTATCGGCATCCAGAACCTGCCCGAGGGCCTGGCCGTGGCCGTCTCGCTGATCGGTGCGGGTTACACACGCCTGCAGTCCTGGCTGGTCGCCTTCCTCACCGGTCTCGCCGAACCGATCGGCGGGCTGTTCGGCAGTGCGGCAGTGTCCGTCGCCGGACCGCTCATGCCCTGGGCGCTGGCCTTCGCCGCCGGTGCCATGCTGTTCATCATCAGCGACGAGATCATCCCGGAGACCCACCGGCGCGGGCTGCAGAACATCGCCACTTTCTCGCTGCTGGCCGGCTTCGTGGTGATGATGTTCCTCGACGCAACACTGGGGTAAATCCCCGGGCGCCACCTTGATCGCGCCGTATTCGCGCCCATGTCTGAGGGAGGAGCGCAGAAAAAGGAGTACTACGCATGGCCGACAAGAGTACCTACCAGAAGAAGCTGGAAGCCCAGCTCGAGGAATGGAACGCCGAGATCGACAAGCTGCAGGCAAAGGCGAAACGGCATCAGGCCGATGCCGAGGCGGACTATTCCGAGGCCATCGAGGACCTGAAGTCCCGCCGTGACGACATGAAGAAGCGGCTCGAGGCACTGAGAGAGGCCAGCGACGATGCCTGGGAGGACATCAAGGCCGGCGCCGAAAGCGCCTGGCAGTCGATGTCCGCCGCCGTGAAATCGGCCACGTCGCGCCTGAAACAGTAGACTGTCACCGGGGCGCCGGTCGGGTCCGGCCCGGCCGGCGCCTCTCTTTGTCCGCACATCGCTCACCGTCAGGAACGCAGTCAGCAAGGAGTCAGCAATGGGTTTGCTCGTAGACGGCCAGTGGAAGGACCAGTGGTACGACACGGAGTCCACCGGCGGGAAGTTCAAGCGCCAGGAACAGGCGTACCGACACTGGATCACCGCCGACGGCGAGCCGGGGCCCTCCGGCGAGGGCGGCTTCGCGGCGGAACCCGACCGCTATCACCTCTACGTTTCACTGGCCTGCCCCTGGGCCCACCGCGCGCTGATCGTGCGTGCGCTGAAGGGTCTGGAGGACATGGTCCCCGTCTCGGTGGTCCACTGGTACATGGCCGAGCACGGCTGGACTTTCGAGTCCGGCCCCGGCGTGATCCCGGATCCCATCCACAACGCGGAGCGCCTCTACCAGCTGTACCAGAAGGCCGACCCGACCTTTACCGGCCGGGTGACGGTGCCGGTGGTCTGGGACCGCAAGCGCGACACCATCGTGAACAACGAATCGTCGGAGATCATCCGCATGCTGAATTCCGCGTTCGATCATCTCGGCGCGGCGCCCGGCGACTATTACCCGGAGTCCCTGCGCGAGGAGATCGACGCGGTCAACGAGCGCGTCTATCACACGCTGAACAACGGCGTGTACAAGTCGGGCTTCGCCACCACCCAGGAGGCCTACGAAGAGGCGGTGTATCCCCTGTTCGAGACCATGGACTGGCTGGAGGAGCGTCTCGCCGGCTCACGCTGGCTGGTCGGGAACACGCTGACCGAGGCCGACATCCGACTGTTCACCACCCTGGTGCGGTTCGACCCGGTCTACCACGGCCACTTCAAGTGCAACGTCCGCCGGCTGACCGAATACCCGAACCTGTGGGGCTTCACCCGGGACCTGTACCAGTATCGGGAGATTCGGGAGACGGTGAACTTCGAGCACATCAAGAAGCACTACTACGCGAGCCACGAAACCATCAACCCCACCCGCATCGTGCCGGTGGGGCCAGACCTCGATTTCGAGGCCCCGCACGGGCGGGAGGGCATGTAGCCGCGGAGCCCGAGCCTTATTCCCCGGCGTCGGATGCCTGCCGCGTCGGGAACTGCATGAACAGGTCGTGCACCACGTCCTCGATCGCGGGCTTCGGGTTCTCCAGCGACTCGCGGGTGAGCCGGCCTTCGGCCACACCCTCCCAGATGAGCTGCCTGCGCTCGGCATCGACCACGTCGATGTTGGCGGTGCCCACCCGGTAGTGCACGGTGTCCACCTCCTGCTCGTACATCGGCCAGGCGGTGTAGAGGCCGTAGCGGTAGCCGTAATAGCCGACGCCCACGGTCATGGACGGGCGGCTGCGCACTTCGCTGCGCTCGCGCACCCGGGTGTAGAAGTTCACGATCAGGTCCGGGTCGGTTTCCACGTAGCGATAGCCGAGCCCCTCCATCTCGTTGCGCACCGCGCCCTGGAAGTGGCTGGTGATGAGCGAGGAATAGCCGGCCCGGTCGGTGCCCAGCTCCTCGGCGAAGCCGAAGGTCTCGTAACGGGTGAAGTCGACGCTGCGGTCGTAGTCGGTGCGCAGCTGCGGACCGGTGGCGCAGGCCGCGACGAGTACGCTGCAGGCGATCGCCAGAACCGTGAACAGTCTGCCTGTTCTCGCGTGCATGACATGCCTCCTTGGCATTGAGAGAAGTGGTGGAGCCGAGGAGGATCGAACTCCCGACCTTCGCATTGCGAACGCGACGCTCTCCCAGCTGAGCTACGGCCCCGTGTTTTCGGTAGCGCCCATTTTATCGCAGGCGGCGCCGGTATGAGCCATTGCCGACGATGGCAGTCGGTGGGCATCGGTGCCCGCCCGTCGCCATCAGCCGCCGGCGGTCGGTTCCCCGGGATCCGCACCGTCCTCCGGCGGCGGCTGCGCGGCGCCCGCCTGGCGGTCGGCGGTGAGAGTCACTTTCATGGCGACCCGGTCGTTGTCGGTCAACGACGCTTCGACCGCCTCCGTCACGAGTACCCGGCCTTCCAGCTCGCTGCCCGCGGCCAGTATGGTCTCGCGCAGATTCGCCGCCCGCTCGGCGGCGAGCGCCGCCAGGGCTCCCTCCTCCAGCGGCTGCAGGGGCACGAGTTCGTCCGCAAGGTCGGCGGCGTAGGCCGTGGCGTCGAAACGCGCCTCGCCAGACTGTCCAGGCTCACCCTCGGCCGTCTCCGCCACCCGGGTGTTCTGTGCGCGCAGCGCATCCAGCCGGGACTGCGGATCCTCCACGGTGGCCAGTTCCCGGTACAACGCCTCCAGCGCCTCCCGGCGCCGCTCCGCATACATGGCGGCGGCCTCTCCCTCGGCGGCGACGCCGATCACCCGCTCGGACACGGCGGCCTCCAGCTTCGCCTCGCGCAGCGCCCGCGCATCGGCCGCCGGTGCCTGCACCGGCGGCAGCTCCAGTACGAGCTGGGGACGCAGGGTCAGCGCCTCGGCCAGATTAGCCGCCTTCTCCACCTCCGGCGGCGTGAGATCGGCGCGGCCCGGCAGGAAGGTGACCTGCTCGAGCTCGCCGGCCTCCACGCCGAGCAGGTTGCCGAGCAGCGCGAACGGGGAGGTGGCGATCTTCACGATCAGGTTGCCCAGCGCCTTCGCCACGATGCCACCGATGCTGAACTCGGGGTCGTCGACCTCGCCGGTGATGGGCAGGTCCACGTCGATGGTGCCGCTCGCGTCCTTCAGCAGGGCCACGGCGAGTCCCAGCGGAAGGCTCATGGCGTCGGGGTGATCCACCTTCTCGCCCAGCTCGAATTCCCGCAGCACGATGTTGTTGTCGCCGACCAGTCTTCCGTCGGTGAGCCGGTAGCCGAGATCCAGGTCCAGCCGGCCGCTAGCGATCTTGCGCCCGGCGAACGGCACCGAGTAGGCCGAGAAGCGGGGCATGGCCACGTTCTCGAACTCCGCGCGCAGGTCCGTATTCTCGGCCGGCGCCAGCGGCGTGACGCTGCCGGTGATGCGCAGGAAACCGTACTCGTCCACCTTGCCCTCCAGCGACACCGAGGAGGGTTCGGCGCTGGCGGTGGCAATCGTGGAGAGTTCGCCATTCAGCTCCGCGATCTTCACGCTGAAAGGCAGCGGCAGAGAGCGGTCGGCAAAGTCGGCAGCACCGTCGGCGATCACCACCCGGCCCACCGTCACGCGGATCGGCAGCTCCTCGCCTTCCGCCGCGGGCGGCCCGGACTCACCGGCGGCCGCCCCGTCGCCGGCCGGCTCACTCGCATCGGCGTCGGCATCGGCCTCGCCCTTCGCCACCCGGCCGAGGTTCACACGCCCCTGTTCGGTGATGAGGATGTCGCCATAGGGCCGCTCCAGTCGCACTTCGGAGACTTCGAGATCCCGGTCCGCCAGGCTGAAGACGATGCCGCTGGCGGCCACCCGATCCCAGCTGCCGAGCCGGGTGCCGAGGTCGGTCTCGGTGATCAGGAAGTCGCGGATGGCGACGTCGCCCGCGAAACGCAGCGGATCGTCCGGGGAGGTGGCCAGCCGGGCATCGGCGTCGAGCACGCCGGAGTCCAGGCTGACGTCCGCGAGCGGCTGGATGTAGGGGTGGCTCCAGGCCAGCGGGATACTGTCGATGCCGAGGCCGAAGTCTGCCAGCAGTTCCGGCAGCACCGTGAGGGTGCCGTCCAGTTCCGCGCGGCCGCCGCGGCCGCTCTGCAGCGAGAGCGTCGTCGGGAAGGACGCTCCGGGCTCGTTGTCGAGGTCACGGATCTCCAGCTGGACGGCGTCGACTCCCATTTCGGCGGCCGGCTCCACGCTCTCGTCGCGCAGGCTCGCCGCGAGGTCGGCGATGCGGAATCGCCCGAGGGAGAGCCGCCAGGGTTCCGCTTCGTCCGCAGTCCCGTCGTCCGCCGTCTCGTCTTTCGCGGTGCCGTCTTCCGCCGTCGGCGCGGCTTCTCTCGCCGGCAGATTGCGCACGACGTCCAGGGTGCCCTCCGCGTCCCGGTGCAGCGCCAGTACGGCCCCCTCGATGTCGAAACTCCCGGCGGACACGCTGCGCTCGGGCCAGCGCAGGCGCCCGCCGGCCAGCGCGATCCGCGGCACCGACAGGAGTTCCCGCGGCTCGCGTCCGGGCCCGCCGTCGGCCGCCGCCGGGAAGGTGAGGATGCGCACGTCGTTGAAGACCACGTCGAGATCGTCCACGGTCGCGCCGAGGGCGCCGTCCGGCCGGGTCGCGACGTTGTAGGTGAAGTCGATGTCGGCCTCGCCGTCGGTGATGTCCAGGCCGGTCTCGTGGCGGATATAGGCCGAGAGCAGCTCGAAATGGGAACCGTCGATCGCCGCCTCCCCCGCGGCGCGGAACGGGTTCATCTGCAGGCTGCCCGACCAGGTGAGCGTGCCTTCGCTCGCGGTCCGGATCACCACCTGCTGGGTGCCGGGCTGTTCGGGCAGCGTGTTCAGCCCCTGGACGCGTACGTCCACGGGCCCGAAGCGGGTCTCCACGGGCTGGGGCGGCACCGCGTCGCGCCAGTGCAGGGCGGCGTCGGTCACCGCGGCGTCGTGCAAGATGAGGCGCAGCGGTCCGCCTTCTTCATCCGGTGGCGGCGATTCCTCCGCCGCCGGCGGGCGGGCCTCCAGCAGGCGGCGGAAGTTGAACGCACCGTCGCCCTCCCGCGAGACGAACAGCTCCGGGGCATCGATGCGGAACTCGGCGAAGGTCCAGGCCCAGCGGAACAGCGAACTCGTCTGAAAGTTGACGTGGATCTGCCGCACCCGCGCCAGCGGTTCGGCCGCGGGGTCGTCCAGCGCCAGGCCATCTATCGTGAGGCTCAGCACATACGGGTTGATGGCCACGCGCTCGAGGCGGAGTTCGGAGTCGAACTGTTCCGCCACCGCCCTGACCGCCTGGCGCTCGACCAGCCAGGGGGCCAGGAAGAAGCCGGCCAGGGTCCAGGCGGCGATCAGCCCCGCCAGGACGATCAGCAGGCGGCGGTGGCGTCGCAGGAGATTACGCATGGGCGGCTCCCTCCGCGGCTTCCTCCTGCTCGGTCTCCTCGTGCCACTCGAAGATGTTCATCTCGATGAAGATGAAGGCCACCAGCCACAGGAAGGCGTCCCAGAAGTCGAGGAAGTCGCCGTCGATGCCCCAGTAGATGGCGCAGGCGAACAGCACGGCGTAGAGGAAGCCCTTGATCCATTTGTTGATGGCCAGCAGGCGGTCGCTGAGCAGGCCTTTCAGCTGCAGCCACACCTCGGCTTCGAGCAGGGCCACCACGATGAGCCAGTCCCCGGCATTGATGATGTCCGTCAGCGCCAGCGACTTCGCCAGTCCGAGCTGCTCCGGCGTGCCCACGATCTTCGTGCCCGCGATCTGCAGGATGGGCTGGCCCTGCATGGCCGCGCAGGCCTCGGCGGTCAGGCGCGGGTACTCGTCCAGGGTGGCCACCCAGGCGTAGCCCTTGTCTGCCAGCGCGCACACGTTCACGCGGCCCAGCTCGACCAGGTCGGTGACGACGAAGTATTTGCTGACATAGCCGTAGAAGGCATAGACGATGAAGGCGTAGCAGACGCCGCGCACGGCGGTCAGTATCCACTTCAGCCGGCCCTCGAGCTTCTCGTCGGGGATGACCGCCGTCTCGAGCTCGAACAGGAGCAGCAGGACGACCCAGGCCATCGTGTCGACGGTGGCCGAGAACGCCTCCACCAGGTTGCTCCAGGTGACGCCGTCGACGAACACCTCCTTGCTGGCGGCGTAGTCGTCCAGGAAGAACAGCCAGACGTTCAGCGCCAGCAGGCAGTAGACGGTGTACTTGAAGGCGCGGAACCAGACATGGCCCGGTCCGAGCTTTGTCAGGGCGTTCAACGGCTCACTGCTCCTCTATCCGGCGGCGCATGACATCGGGCGGCATCACCGCTCAATCCTACCGCAGGCCCCGGCGGCGGCGCTCCTTCTTCTCCGCGCGGCGCCGGGACCGCTCAGCCTTCTTCTCCCGCTTCTCGCGCCGCCGCTCCGCCTTCGCCTGCCGCGCCCCGGCCAGTTCCGGCACGCGGGACTCGACCAGCGGGCGCAGGCCGTACTCGAATACGCCGTAGGCGGCGGCCAGCAGCCCGATGCCCCAGAAACGCAGCCGCTCCAGCACCCACAGCGGCCAGAGCAGGGCGAGGAAGCCGTTCAGGACGGACATGAAGCCCAGGCGGAAGACGAACTCGATGAGTTCGCCGACCAGGAAGTCCGTGACGCCGGCGCTCTCGGCCACGTCGTCGGCGATCATGCGCGCCTCCAGGATCAGGAAGCTCACCACCACGCCGAGGCCGTAGAGACCGCCGCCGCGGGCCGTCCACAGACCCACCAGCCAGCCGCGGATGCGCGTGATTGCCGTGCGCGGCTCGGCGCGCACCTCCCGCGCGATGCGCAGCTGGCGCGCGATGCGGCCCTCCTTCTTCGCCGTCCCCTCCTTCTCCGCCTCTGCCATGACCGTGCTCAGTGGCCCCGCCACCAGTCCGGCAGGTCGGCGACGGAATCGAGTACGGCGGCCGGCCGTACGTCGTCCGTCGACTCCTCGCCGCGATACTTGCCGGTGCGCACGAGCACGCCGCCGATGCCGGCCTCCTGCGCGCCGCCCACGTCGGCGCGCAGGTCGTCGCCGACCATCACGGTCTCGCCGGCCGCGCTGCCGAGTTTCGCAAGCGCCGTCTCGAAAAAGGGCACCGCCGGCTTGCCGAGCACCACAGGATCCGCCCCGCTGGCGTGGGCGAGGGCCACGACGAACGGCGCGGTGTCCAGGCGCAGGCCGTCCTCGGCCTTCCAGTAGCGGGTCATGCCGAGGGCGACCAGATGCGGCCGCGGCTCGGCCATCAGCAGCCGGAACGCCCGGTTCAGGCGGGCGAAGGTCCAGTCCTCGCCGAGATCGCCGACGATCACCGCACCGGCCGGGCCCTCGTCGTCGTCATCCAGCCGGCGGAACGCGGAGAACTCCGCCGCAGTCGCCTCGGGGACGAAGGCCGCCACCGTGTCCACCCCGCGTTCCTCCAGCCACGCCGCCGCCGCCACGGGCGGCGTGAGTATGTCGTCCTCGTTCGCCTCCAGGCCGAGGCCGGCGAGTTTCTCGATCAGCGCCGAACGCGGGCGGGACGTGGTGTTGGTGAGGAACAGGCGGGGGATGCCCTCGTCGCGGATCCAGCGGACCGTCTCCACCGCGCCTTCGACGGCGCGTTCTCCCTCGTAGATGACGCCGTCCAGGTCGATCAGCAGGGCTTTGCGGGTCGCGTCGCTCATGGCGGCAGAGTAGCCGGACTGCCGGGCGGGGTCGATGGCGCGAGCCGCGGCAGCGCCGGGCCGCGGCCGCGGGGCAGCGGCATGCCGCCGAGGCGGATGCCGAGCGTGAAGACCCAGCCGGCATCCACGGCGGTGTCGATGCGCCGGCCCGTGTCGTCGATGAAGCCGTGTTCGCGGCCGAACTCGCGGGCCACGCCGACATCCACCGCGAGGCCGTCCGCCAGCCGGACGCTCCAGGCGGCCCGGGCACGCCAGCCCTCCAGCCGGTAGTCGAATGCCGCGCCGAGTTCGTCGCTCACCACGTGCCAGCGCTGGCCGGCGGGGAAAACGTCGAGCACCACCGACTGGCGCTCCGTGACGGCCAGCTGCAGGGAGGGGTCCGGCCACGCGAGCCGCAGGCCGAGCGCGGCGGACGGGCGGTATTCCAGCCCGGCCACCGGCAGCGTGCGGCTCTCCCCCAGGCTGCGGTCGTGGGCCACGCCGAGCAGCCAGGCGCTGCGCGGGCCGTGCCGCAGCCGCAGCTCGATGCGGCCGGTCAGCAGGAAATCCTCTTCGGTGGCCCGGCTGCCCAAGTCCTTGAAGACGTTCGACGAGGTCGCCACGCCGGGAGCGAGCAGCGCGTCGATCCGCCAGTCTTCGCCCTGGCGGCGGACGGCCAGCGGGAGCTGCAGCCGGTGCAGGTCCCGGTCGCGTCCGGCCACACCGTCGTACTCGTGGCGGACGTAGGCGTAGTCCATGCCCAGATCGAGCCCGGAGCGGCTGCCCTCGACCGACAGGAAGCAGGCCGACAGCGTCGACTCGCGGGTGGCCACCGTCGCGCCCGGCGGCAGCGACAGGTCCTCGGCAGGCAGCACGGCGTAACCCAGCGCCGCGGACGGGCAATGCGATGCCGCGAGAACAGCGGCGCAGGGGAACAGCAGGCTCGAGGCGGAAATTACCGTGGCCATTGCTATGGCTGGTACCCCGGCCGCCGCTCGAAGGCTCACGGCGACCTCCGGTAGGGACCGTGCTGGTAGTACTTGGGGCGCCGGTCCAGACGGACGTGCAGCCAGGCCACGCCGGTGCCCGAGGTACTGAGCCAGAGGGGCGAGTCGTCCAGTCGGTCGAGAACGGCTGCCGCCGTGGCGCGCCAGAGCGCACGAACCTGCCGGGCCGGCCCACGGCGCAGGAATGCGGCCAGGTGCGGATAGGCATCGGCCGCGGCATCGGCCGCCGGCTCGGGCACGACCAGCAGCGCATCGCCGCCCAGGTTGGGGAAGGTGACCACCCCGTCACCGGCGCCGAAGTGGCCGGCGAAAGTCTCGGCGTCGGGCGGCACCGCGGCCAGCGCCGGCGCCTCGATCAGCACGAACTCCGCCGCACGCTCCAGCACGCCGGCGGCGAGCGGCGGGTTCTCCCAGAAGAACGCCGGCCAGGGCGCGGCGGCGAGCAACTCCGAATACCAGGCAGCGAATTCCGCGTCATCCCGGAGCCGCTCCAGGAAGCGCGCACGGCTGAGCGGGGCGCCCCGCTCCTCCAGCGTGTGGCGCCTGCCTCCCGGCACCGGCTCGGCCGGGGCCGACCAGACACTCATGCGCGGCTCCTTTGCATGCCGTGAACAGCATACCGCTTCGTCCGTCGCGGGCGCAGGTATGATGCGCTGCCATGGAGCTGCTCCGTGCCATCAGGCGGCTGGACTCGACGGCCGTCGCACTGATCCTGGCGAATCTCGTGCCGCTGTACGGGGTATTCGCCTGGGACTGGGCCGTGTTCCCCATCCTGTTCCTGTTCTGGTTCGAGAACATCGTCATCGGCTTCTTCAACGCAGCGCGCATGCTGACCGCGCGGCCGGCAGAACCCGTGCTCTGGGCCGGCAAGCTGTTCCTGGTGGCGTTCTTCTGTGTCCATTACGGGATGTTCACCGCCGTGCACGGCAGCTTCGTGCTGAGCCTGTTCGGCGACATGGCGGATCCGGGTGCCCTGCCCGACGTCGCAGGGGTCACGGACATCATCGCGCGCGAGCACCTGCTGTGGCCCGTGCTGGCGCTGGTCATGAGCCACGGCTATTCCTTCGTGGTCAATTTCATATTGCGGGGCGAGTACCGCGAAGCCTCGCCCAAGCAACTGATGGCAAGGCCCTACGGCCGCATCGTGCTGCTGCACGTCACCATCCTCACGGGCGGCGCGCTGCTGACCGCGCTGGACGCGCCGCTGGCCGGACTGGTCCTGCTGATCGCGCTGAAGATCGGGATGGACCTCAATTCCCACCTGCGCGCCCACGCGCGGGAGCTGCCCTGACGAGCCGTCCGACCCGACTGATGGGTGTCAACGGAATCCGGCGCTGCCGGCTTTCTCCGCCGCCACCGCCCGGCGCTCGGTCTCGACGTCCAGCAGCTCGCGCAGCAGCAGGATGAGGGGATCGTCGGAGGTGTAGCGGTGACCGTAGTCCAGGTTGAAGCGGTAGTCGAACCCCGGCGGATTGTCCCCCTGCGTGTGCTGGAGGATGGTCTCGAGCTTGTCCAGCGCCTTCGCCAGACGCGCCTCGGGCGTGCGGCCGGCCTCGTATTCCTCCCACAGGCTGACGATGTTCTCGCGCTGCCGCGGAGCCAGCGGACGGACCAGGGTCTCCAGATCGCGGCGCTCGCGCTCGCTCTTGCCCGGCGCGTCCTCCTGCTCGGGGGCGGGCACGTCGCCGCCGATGGCCTCGCCCAGGTCGTGGACGATGCACAGGCGGATGAAGCGCGCAAAATCGAGGTCCGGATACTCGTCGGCCACCAGCATCGCCATCAGGCACAGCCGCCAGCTGTGTTCGGCCACGCTCTCCCGCCGCCCGCCGGAGGTCCAGGCATGGCGCTCGGTCTCCTTCAGGCGCTCGGCGGCGCGCAGGAAATCGAGCAGTCCCTCCAGTTCTCCGGCGTCGGCTTTCAGCAAAACGGTCACTCCCCTGCGCATGGCCCGAACGGCAGACGCTAACCGACCGGCCCCCTGCTGTCATCCGCCCGCCTGCCCGGCCTCTCGGAAAGCCCGGATTGCCGCTCCCCGGGGACGCACCTAGCGTCGGCAGGACCGGTCACGGAGCAGGGCCATGGAGAGCACCGCCGCGAAGAAGAAGCCGCCGTTCCCCGCCGACGGCAGCGAAAAGGACCAGCTCGGTTTCCTGCTGGCTTACGCCATCCAGGCGCCTTCCGGTCACAACTCGCAGCCGTGGCTGTTCCGCCTGCACGAGGATGCGGTCGAGTTGTATGCCGACCGTCGGCGTGCGCTGCCCGTGGTGGACCCCCAGGACCGGGAGCTCACCATGTCCTGCGGCGCCGCCCTGGACCATCTCGCCGTCGCCGCGCGCTATTTCGGGCGGTCACCGGTGCCGGAGCTGCTGCCCGACGAGGGGGAACCGGACCTGCTCGCCGTGTTCCGCCTGGGAGAAGCGGTGACGCCGGACGAGGAGGACCGGGCGCTGTTCGAGGCCATCCCCGAGCGGCGGACGACGCGGCACGCGTTCGAGCAACGCCGCCTGCCGCCGGCGCTGCAGGCCCGCTGCCGGGAACTGGCTGGGCATCAGGGCGCCGAACTGACCCTGGTGGCGGACGAGACCACCAAGGCCGAGATCGCAGACCTCGTCGCCGAGGGCGACCGCACCCAGTTCGCGGATGCGGGCTTCCGCCGGGAACTCGCCTCGTGGGTGCATTCGCGCCGCTCCGAGAGCCGGGACGGCATGTCCGGCGAGGCCTTCGGGGTGCCTGACGTGCTCTCCCCGGTGGGCGCCCTGGTGATCCGCACGTTCGACCTCGGCAACGGCGTCGCCGCCGGGGATGCGAAGAAGATCATGGCCGGCTCGCCCCTGCTGGCCATTCTGAGCACGCCCGAAGACGACGTCGGCCACTGGCTGCGGGCCGGCCGGGCGCTGTCCCGTGTGCTGCTGCGCCTCGCCGCCGACGGCGCCACCGCGGCCTACCTCAACCAACCGCTGGAGACGCCCCAGCTCCGCCCCCTGCTGCAGGACGTGATGGGCACGGACCACGCGCCCCAGCTCCTGCTCCGTTTCGGCTACGGCCCGCAGACGAAGGCGAGCGTCCGCCGCCCCCTGAGTGAAGTCCTGATCTGATCCGGGCCGCTCGGCTCGCTGGCCGATGACGTTAACCGTCGCCGGAACTTGTGCGTATAGTGGCCCGGCGGCTCCGGCCGCCGACCAACACCACAATCAAAACCAATACCCGCAAGGGGGAGAGCGCAATGAAGACGAAGATCACCGGCCTTTTCGCGGCCGCAGTACTGCTGTGCCTGACTGCCACGGGCGCCATCGCCCAGGACCATTCCCGCAACTGGGAAGACGGCCACGTGGTGCAGATCACCCACGTGCACATCAAGCCCGGCATGTTCAATGCCTACATCAACGACCTCAACAGCCTGTGGCGCAAGTCCCTGGATATCCAAAAGAAGGACGGCCACGTCATCGATTACGCCATGTATTCGAACCCGAGCGCCCGCGAGGGCGAGCCGGACCTCATTCTGAGCGTTACCTACAAGAACTACGCGGCCTTCGATCTCGGTATCGAGTATTTCGAGAAGGTGTCCGAGCAGCTCAAGGGCTCCATGGAGGCGATGCGCAGCGCCGCCATCGACCGCGAGGAGCTGCGCACCATCGGCAGCACCATTATCCTGCAGGAAGTGAAGTTCGCGGACTGACGCATACCGCATAGCGGGCCGGCACGCTCCGATGGGCGTGCCGGCCCTTCTTCGGGTAGGCTACGGCCGGGGCGACCTCGAGAGCCGTAGCCATGAAACTCACCCGACGCCGATTCGTCACCCACGTGCTGCCCGGCGCCGCGCTGGCACTGGCGCTGCCGCCGGCGAAAGCCAGCCCGGCCGCGAGCTTCGTCCACGGCGTCGCCAGCGGCGACCCGACCGCCACCGGCGTCCTGCTGTGGACCAGGGTGACGCCCCGCTTCGAGGCCGAGACGGAGGTGGCCTGGGAGCTGGCCGCCGATCCGGACTTCGAACGCATCCTGCGCCGCGGCACGGCGGCGGCACTGCCCGCGCGCGACTTCACCGTCAAGGTGGAGGTGGAGGGCCTCGATCCGGGCCGCCACTACTACTATCGCTTCCGGGCCCTGGGCGCGGTGTCGCAGACCGGGCGCACGCTGACCCTGCCGGTGGGTCCGGTGGACCGCTTCGTGGTGGCGGCCTGCTCGTGCTCGAACTACCCCGCCGGCTACTTCAACGCCTATCGGGCCATGGCGCAGACCGACGACATCGACGTCGTGCTGCACCTCGGCGACTACATCTACGAGTACGAGGCCACCGGTTACGCCTCGGCCCGCGCCCGCGAGCTGCACCGGGCATCCGTGCCGGGCCACGAGGTGGTGAGCCTGCACGACTACCGCCTGCGCCACGCCCAGTACAAGAGCGATCCGGACCTGCAGGCCGTGCACGCGCGGCATCCGTTCATCGTCAGCTGGGACGACCACGAATCCGCCAACGACGCCTGGCGGGACGGCGCCCAGAACCACGACGACAGTGAAGGAGAGTGGCCGCTCCGGCGCCGGGCCGCCATGCAGGCCTATTACGAGTGGATGCCCATCCGGGAGCCGCGCGGCGACGACCCGTCGGCCAACTGGCGGGCCTTCGAGATCGGCGACCTGGCCACGCTGGTCATGCTGGAAACCCGGCTGTCGGCGCGCAGCCCCCAGCTGGACATGCCGGCATCCGTCGAGGCCGACACTCTGGCGGCCGACCTGGCGGACCCTGCGCGTCGCCTGCTGTCGGACGAGCAGCGCCGCTTCGTCGCGAGCCGTCTCGCCGGCTCCCGCGAGGCGGGCAAGCCCTGGCAGCTGTTCGGCAACCAGGTGCTGATGGCCCAGATCACGGCGCCCAACCTGGCGGAGAACATGAACGCTGC
Organism: Lentisalinibacter sediminis; assembly: GCF_040706615.1. Classification (NCBI taxonomy): domain Bacteria; kingdom Pseudomonadati; phylum Pseudomonadota; class Gammaproteobacteria; order Woeseiales; family Woeseiaceae; genus Lentisalinibacter; species Lentisalinibacter sediminis. The sequence continues at coordinate 194,441 of NZ_JAPDRF010000006.1, forward strand.
CGAGATCGGGGCGCTGCCGGATTACGTGCGTCCGTACGTGGACTTCACCCGCCTCGGCGTGCCGCTGAGCGCCGACAGCTGGGACGGCTACGCGGCCGAGCGGGCGTGGTTGCTCCAGCAGTGCCGGGCGACGGAGGCGAGCCCCGTGGTGCTGAGCGGCGACTCCCACGCCGCCTGGGCGCTGGACGTGCTGGACCCGGCGAGCGGGAAACCGGCGGCCGTGGAATTCGGCGCCACTTCCATCAGCTCACCGGGCTATCCGGAGACCCTCGGCCTCGCGCCGTCCCGCATCGAGCAGATGCTGCGGCAGGCCAACGGCAACCTGCACCACACGGATGCCGCCCACCGCGGCTTCCTGGCGCTTGAGCTCGGCCGGGAGCGGGCCGAGGCCCGCTACCACGTCGTGGACACCGTGCACTCCCGCCGCTACCAGGCCTCGGTCTCCCACCGGATGGCGATCGCCCCGCGCCGGGGCAAGGCCCCGGCCTGGCAGTAGGAGGGCCTTCAGGCCCGATCCGACTGTGGGAAGGCCTTCAGGCCCGATACCCTTCTATTGTGGCCGCCCTGCGGCCGCCTCGCCGTGGCCGAGAGGATCCGCCAGTCAGTGACGCCAACTGACTGGTGCCAAGCCTCTCGGCTACGAGCCCGCCATCGGGTGGACAAGGGTTGCGGGGTCGTCCGGGCCGACCGGAGCCAATAGACAATGTTAGGAGCGGCTTCAGCCGCGATTGATCGGGCCTGAAGGCCCTCCCACATTGCCGTTATTGCATCCGGTAGTTCACCGTCAGGCCGTACGTCCGCGGCATGCCCCACAAGTCCACCGTACCGGCGATGTTGCTGATGATGGTGTGAGTGCGGTACTCCTCGTCGGTGAGGTTCTTGCCCCACGCCGTCACGTCCCAGGCGCCGCTCGCGCTGGTCCAGGTGAAGCCGGCGCGTAGCAGGCCGTAGCCGTCCTCGCCGGAGCCGTTGGCATTGCTCGGGTCGTGGAAGAAATCATCCTGATACGCGTAGTTCAGGTTGAAGTCCATGCTCGAGCCGCCGGCCAGGTTGAAGGTGTAGTTACTGGTTACGCTGAAGCTGTTCTCCGGCGCGCGGGGCAGCCGGTTACCGGTGAAGTCCTCGCCGCCGGAGATGAACTGGTCGTACTCGGCGTCCAGGTAACCGTAGTTGAAGTTCACGACCCAGTTGTCCGTCAGCAGCGCCGTCGTATCCAGCTCCAGGCCCTGGCTGGTGGCCTCCGCGTTGGCGGCAATCAGCAGGGAGCCGTCGAGCCGGAAGACCTGCAGGTCCTCGTAGTCCATACGGAAGACCGCCGCGTTGACCCGCAGCCGGTTGTTCAGGAACTCGCTTTTCACGCCCAGCTCGTAGTTGGTGGCGATCTCCGGATCCAGCGGCGTCGCGGCCGCCTGCGGCGTGGCGGTCTGGCTCACGAAGGCGCCGCTCTTGTAGCCGCGTGCCGCCGTGAAGTAGACGAAGCCGTCGTCGTTGAACTGATAGCTGACGTTCGTCGAGGGCACGAACTCGCTCCAGCTCTCGTCCGCCGTGGTGTTGTAGGGCGTGTTCAGAACGCCGGGATTACCGGTGTTGACGAAGGTAAGCAGCTCGGTGGGTCCGTTGACCGGTATTCCGAGCACGACGAGATTCACCGGCACGCCGAGCAGCTGGCTCAGGAAAGCGCTGTCGAACGCGGGATCCTCGAAGTTCTCGACGGCCTGCTCGATCTCTTTCTCGTCGCGGGCGTAGCGGGCGCCGATGCTCCAGGTGAGGCGCTCACTGATGTACCAGTCGATCTTGCCGAACAGGGCCGTACTGGTGGTCTCGTTGATCTGGTTGAACTGCACGTCGCCGTTCAGGAGCGCGAAGCCCTGAGCCGCGAGGGGTGCATGGAAGGAACCGATGTAGCGCTCCTTCCGATCCACGTCCTCCGTCATGTAGAACGCGCCGACGAGCCAGTCGAATGTCTCGCCGCCGGTCGAAGCGAGCCGCAGCTCCTGACTGATCTGGTCGGCTTCCTCATCCACGGTATCGGTCAGGTTGAACGGGGTGTCCCCCAGCGGCATGCCGGCCAGGTCCTCCAGCCAGGCGTAGTCGGTCTCCCGGTAGGCGGTGATGGAGGTGAGCGTGGAGTTCGCGAAGTCGTGGTCCACGCGAAGCAGCGTGCCGAGCATGTCGCGCTCCTGGAAGGCATCCGCCTCGGAGGCGCACTTGCGCACGTCGCCGCCGGTGGTGGCCGCGATCACCGGCGGGTAGAACACGGCCAGCCCGAGCGGGTCGTTCTTGTCCAGGTTGTTCACGTTGCGGCAATTGCCGGCCTGGTCGTCGGTGGTCCAGTCGAAGCCGACCAGCACCTCGGTGGCGTCCGACACCGTGAACAGGAGCTGACCGCGGGCGCTGAAGTTGTCCTCGTCGTGGTATTCCTCGCCGTCCACCACGTTATCCACGTAGCCGTCGCGCTGGCGGCGGCTGACGGAGAGCTTGCCGGAGACGTTGTCGGCAATGGCGCCGTTGACGAAGCCGCGCAGCACGGTCTGGGAGTAGTTGCCAACCGTCGCGCCGAACTTCGCCTCGAACTCGGGACTCGGCTTCTTCGTGATGATGTTCAGCGCGCCACCGACCACGTTCTTGCCGAACAGGGTGCCCTGGGGCCCGCGCAGCACCTCCACACGGTCCAGATCGTAGAGATCCATGGCGGTGCCCGCGGAACGACCGATGTAGACCTCGTCGATGAAGGTCGCCACCGCCGGGTCGCTGCCAGCGGAGTCGAGGGAATTGCCGATACCCCGGATGTAGTACTGGGGCTCACCGATGTTGAACTGGGTCATGGTGAAGTTCGGCGTTTCCAGCGCCACGTCCTGCACGCCGGTGATCTTCCCTTCCTGGATGGCCTGCTCGCCGATGGCGGTCACCGAGATGGGCACCTCCTGGAGACTCTGCTCCCGCTTCTGCGCGGTCACGATGATCTCTTCGAGCATGCCCGCTTCCTGGGCGATCACGGGCTGGGTGGTGAGCAACAGGCAAGCGCTCGCGCAACTGGCGAAAAGTATTCTCGGCTTCATGGACTATCTCCCCTCTGAGATGGCGTCTGCGTCTAATTGTGCAAGATACCCGGTCGGGGTGGCAACTGGCAGTCATTTTTTCGTCAGTGTTGCCGCGACGTGCAGACCGGGTCCGGCTCTCCCTCGTTCCCTGCGGCCACGGCGGGGTCCGGCCAGGGACACAACAGCGCCTCCGTCACACGGGCGGCGCGCGGATCCGCGGCGGTGGCCGCGATGCGTTCGGGCGGGCGACCCTCCTCCACCCAGCGCTCGAGCACGCGGATGGGGTTGAAGCGATCAGGCGTCTCCGCCGGCAGTTCCCAGCAGTGGCCGTGGCCGGGGATCATGAAGAGGCGCAGGAAATCGTCGATACCGCCGCCCGCCGCCGCGGCGACCCGGCGGTGATAGTCGACGCTCTGGTCGGGCAATACCAGCGGATCGGCCCAGCCGTGCCACATCAGGAGCTTGCCGCCGGCGGCGCGGAATTCGGCCAGGTCCGGATCGGTGGCGTTCAGCAGGGAGGCCGTCTGCACGAGTCGCGCCGGGTCCGCGTCGAAGTCGAAATCGAGCGCGCTCCAGTCCTCGCCGACGCGGCCGGCAAGGCCGAGATACTTCGGGTAATCACTGCCGAGCGCATTGCCCGGCGCCGTGCGCCCGCCGGCATCCAGGAACCACACGGCCCAGTAGCGCTCGCTGCCGGGCGGCATGCCCGGGTAGAGCTGCCGGCCGGCGGAATCCCGCGGGCCCGCGTACCAGCGTTCCAGCACGCGGCGCTCGGCGGACGTGAAGCAGACAGCATCGTCGGGCGCAGCCGCATCGCGGCAGGCGGGCAGCGCCTCGACGTCCGGCGTGCAGGCCCGCGGCGCGGAGATCAGGCCGTCGTCCCGGCCGTCGGCGCCGTCGCATTGCGCGAGCACCTCGGCGGCCAGCGCGGGCAGCTTGTGGACGAAGTTCTCCCGGGTGAGGATGCGCGCGCCGTCACTGTCCGTGTTCGATTGCACCACCCAGGGCCCGTAGATGCCGCCGTTCCCGGAGAGGTCCAGCACCGAGCCGCCGGCGAGGATACCGTCGAACAGTGCGGGGTAGCGCTGCGCCGCCATCGCGCCCATGCGGCCGCCGTTGGAACAGCCGCCGAAGTAGTCGTAGCGGGGCCCATCGCCATAGTAGCGGGCGACCAGCGCGGTGCCGAAACGATGGGTGAGCGGAATCGCGCGGTGGGCGTAGACCTCGACGGCTTCGGCGTCGTCCGCCGCCCAGGAGGCGTCGCCCAGATCGCCGCTGTGGCCGGCGTCCGTCGTGATGGCGGCATAGCCGAGCTTCAGCGCCTCGTTGATGGTGTTGGAGAAGCCGGGCTTGTCGGGGAGGACGCTGCCGCAGAACCCGCCACAGCCGGCCTGGTAGTACCTGCCGTTCCAGCCGGCGACCGGCAGCCGGGCCTCGAAGCCGATGCGGGGATCGATGACGCCGCGCACGCGGCAGTAGGCGGGGAGTCCGTCGTCTTCTTCGACGACATCCGCGGCGGTGATCGTGCCACCCGGCACGTGCCGGCCCGCGAGGGCGGTGCAGTCGGTTGCGCGATCGGGTGCTCCGGCGCAACCGCCGAGCGCGACGAAGACCAGGAGGAGAAACCCGCGGTTCATCGCACCGCAGGAGGGCCTTCAGCCCCGATCGCGTTCAGGCCCGACCATGGACCATGACTCGCGGCCGACGCGGGGTCGGGCCTGAAGGCCCTCCTACCGTCAAAGGCCGCGGTCAAAGGCCCAGCGTCTGCTGCGCCTTGCGGATGTCCTCGCCGTGTGCCCAGGTGGCGTGCGTGCCGCTGGAGATGCGGTGCGGCAGGATGATGCGACAGACCGGTCCCGCCTCGAAGTCGGTGGCGTCGATCAGCAGGGCCTCGGAGCGGTCCTCGTTCAAGTCGGAGACGAAGGTGACCAGATAGCCGTCGTCCTCGGACTTCGCGCCCACGCGGGGGGCAAAGCCGGCCTCGCTGCCGTAGCGGCCTTCGCCGAGCTCCACGGTCGAGGAGGCGCCCGTCTCCATATCGTGCTTGGTAAAGCCCTTGAACATGAACCAGCCGTCGACCGGCACCGCGCTGTAGCCGTAGCGGTAGGCGCGGCCGCCGTGGCGCTGGTTGATGGTGCCGAACTCCAGCGTGCGATCGTCGAGGCGCTCTTCCTTCGTCTCGCCGGTCTTCATGTTGAAACGCCAGCGGTGCAGGCGCGGCATGAGCAGGCCTTGGTCGAGATAGGCCATCATGCGCTCGAAGCCGGAAGGCGCGCCGTCGTAGTTGGCCGGCTCCGGATGCTCCTGGAAGTAGCCGTCGAGGACCACCTCGTCGCCCTCCTCCCGGGCGTTCAGCCAGTGCAGCACGTAGGTGGGCTCGGCCTCGAACCATTTGATGTCCTCGGGCTGGCCCATGCGCGGGATCACGGCGAAGCGGGTCGGCGTGTCCTTGTGCATGCGCACGGCATGCACACCGCGCTCCAGCATCTTCTCGTCCCAGTACAGCGGCATGTCGTTCAGGATCGCGTAGTTCTCCGTGAACGCCATGTCGTGGGGCAGGCGCGGACCCGGCAGCGGGACCGGCACGTAGTGCTTGAGCTTGTTGTCCGGCCCCACCACGCCGTAGTGCATGTAGGGCGGATGCTTGGAGTAGTTGAAGAACAGGAGTTCGCCCGTCTGCTCGTCGAGCTTGGTGTGGGCGGAGATGCCGTCCAGCGGCACCCAGCCCTCGGTGCCGAACTGCTCCAGCGTGTAGGGGTCGAGCCGGTAGCCCTCACCGCACTGGTAGAAGGTGGAGAGCACGCGGCCGGCGTGCACGATGACGTCGGTGGAAGAGGAATCCTTCAGCCATTCCTGGGCACCCCAGCCCGGGCGCGTGGAGGAGGACGGGTGCTCCATGAGCCCCGCCCACAGCGAACGGCCGGCCTCCTGTTCCGCCATGAAACCCTTGGTGCGGACGAAACGGTTGCGGTACTCCGCCTTGCCGTCGGCCAAGCTGATCATGTGGATCATGCCGTCACCGTCGAACGGGTGATAACGGCCGATGGGCTCGTGCACCTGGTTCTCGGTGTTGCGCAGATAGACGCCGTCGACGTCGGCGGGGATCTCGCCGATCACTTCCATGTCGGTGGCGTTGTACTCGTCGTAGTTGGGCCGCCACCCTTCCTGCAGATTCAGGTAGGGGTGATCCTCGGTGCGGACGGTGGACTCGATGTGTGCGACGCGTTCGACAGGCATGGTCAGTCCCTCGATATTCCCGTGTAAGTCTTGTTGAACAAGCTACCATCGGCAATCGGGGTCTGCAATACCTCCCGGGGACGACTATCGCGCACTAGCGCGGACGCCGATAGCCGCCCTCCACGCCCCGCGGCGACAGCACCAGCTGCCAGAGCTGGACGTCCCGGGCGCGAAAAGCGCCGGCGCAGGACAGCAGGTAGTACTTCCACAGGCGGTAGAAGGTCTCGTCGTAGCGCTCCCGCAGCGCCGGCCAGGCGGCGTCGAAGTTCGTGAACCAGGCCATCAGCGTGCGGTCGTAATCGGCACCGAAGTTGTGCACGTCCTCCACCACGAAGCGGCCCTCGCAGGCGGCCGTGAGCTGGCGCAGGGACGGCAGATGGCCGTTGGGGAAGACGTAGCGGCTGACCCAGGCGTCCGCCGTGGGGGTAGTCCGGGACCGGCCGATGGTGTGCAGCAGGAACAGACCGTCGGGCTTCAGGCAGCGCCGCGCCACATCCAGGAATGTCCCGTAGTTCTTCACCCCCACGTGCTCGGCCATGCCCACCGAGACAATGTGATCGAAGGGCTCGTCCAGCTCGCGGTAGTCCTGCAGCCTGAGCTCCACGGGCAGGCCGTCGCACAACTCGCGTCCGAGCTCCACCTGCTCCCGGGAGACCGTGACGCCCACCGTCGGGACGCCATAGCGCTCGGCGGCGAAGCGACAGAAACTGCCCCAGCCGCAGCCGATGTCGAGCACCCGCTGACCGGCGCGCAGGCCGAGCTTGCGGCAGATGAGGTCCAGTTTCTGGCCCTGGGCGGCATCCAGGTCGTCCACGCCATCCCAGTAGCCGCAGCTGTAGACCATGCGCTTGTCCAGCATGGCCCGGAACAGGTCGTTGCCCCGGTCATAGTGCGCCTCACCGATCTCGAAGGCCTTTCCGGCCCGCTGGGGGTTGGTGAGCCATTCCCGCAGGGCGAGCTTCAGCACCTGCCAGCGGCCGAAGCCGCCAGGCAGCCCGGCCCGGAGCAGCCGGTAGAACAGGTCGGACAGGTCGCGGGAATCCCACCAGCCGCGCATGTAGGCCTCGCCGGCGCCGAGGGAACCGCGGCGCAGAATCTCGGCGCAGGCCCGCTGGTCCCGGATCACCGGGTCCCACGGCTCGTTGCCGTTCAGGGTCAGGCCGGCCGGTTCGATGAGGCGCTGCAGCGCGCGTTCTCCGGAGGATTCGGTGGCAGCCTGCGGCGTGTAGCGCTCGTCGGCACGCGAGCGCCAGTGATGGTGACGGGTCGTAGCCATGTCCGCGCTCCTCGGAGCGGTCCCCGCGGAGCGCCTTCGGTGCCGGGGCCGGCACTGGCTGCGGCGGCCGCTCTCTCCGTTTCCCCGCCCGGCGGGCGGAGCATTTCTGGCGGCGCCGGGGCGCACGGCGGGCGGGTCCTTGCCCCGCACCGGCGCCTTATGTTCAGTCGTACTAGTCTGACAAACGGAAGGGGTCTGCGTCCAGATGGAAAGGATATTCCCGACGGAAAGTGCGCAGGGCCTCGAGAGACAGGACGGTGGTGGTCACGCAGGGCGCCTGCCCGCAGTCCTGCAGCGTGGCGCCGAGGAAGTCGAGGGCGGCGCTGCCGCCCCGGTAGTCGAGCCCGTTGCCGTCGCGCCCGGCCCGGTTCACGCCAATCACGTAGCACTGGTTTTCGATGGCCCGGGCCCTGAGCAACGTCTCCCAGGCGAAATGCCGGGCCGCCGGCCAGTTGGCCACGTACACCAGGGCGTCGCAGTCGTTACGGTGGCGGCTCCAGACCGGAAAGCGCAGGTCGTAGCAGACCATCGGCGCGATGCGCCAGCCCCGGTGCTCCACCACCACCCGGTCGCTTCCGGCGCCGTAGTGCTCCGTTTCGCCGGCGTGGCGGAACAGGTGGCGCTTGTCGTAGTGATTGACCGTTCCCTCCGGCGTCGCCCAGATCAGGCGGTTGAAGTAGCGCGCTTCGCCGAAGCGCGTCTCCCGGATGATGACGCTGCCGCAGATCACGGCATCGCGACTGCGGGCATGCTCCTGCATCCAGGCCACGGTGAGCCCGTCCATCGTCTCCGCGTGCTCGGCGGCGGCCATGGTGAAACCGGTGGTAAACATCTCCGGCAACACGATCAGGTCCGCCGGCGGCAGATGCCGCAGGTGCTCGTCGAACCGGCGCCGGTTGGCGGCCGGGTCGTGCCAGTCGAGCTCGTCCTGGATGATGGCGACTTCTAGATCCTGCACAGTACCTCCGCGGCCCGGGCCAGCGTCTGTTCTTCCTTCGCGAAACAGAAGCGTACGAGACACGCGTCCGGCGGGCTATCGTAAAAGACCGAGACGGGGATGGCGGCCACGCCGTGCTCCGTAGTGAGGCGGCGGGCGAACTCCATATCCGGCTCGTCGGAGATGCGGCCGTAGTCGGCCAGCTGGAAATAGGTGCCGGCACAGGGCAGCAGCTCGAAGCGCGACGGCGCCAGCATCTCGCGGAAACGGTCCTGGCGGGCCTGGTAGAACGCGGACAGCCCCCGGTGGTGTTCGGGATGCTCGCGCAGCATGTCCGCCAGCGCCCACTGCATGGGCGTGCTGGTGGTGAAGGTGACGAACTGGTGCACCTTGCGGAACTCCCCCGTGAGCGCGGGCGGCGCCACGGCGTAGCCCACCTTCCAGCCGGTGGCGTGGTAGGTCTTGCCGAAGGAGAACACGGCGAAGCTGCGATCCCGCAGCGTGGGCTCCGCCAGCACGCTCGCGTGGGCGGCGCCGTCGAAGACGATGTGCTCGTAGACCTCGTCCGCCAGCACGTAGCACTCCCGTCCCGCCAGAAGGCTGCCGAGCCGGGCCAGGTCTTCCGCTGCCAGCACCGCGCCGGTGGGGTTGTGTGGCGAGTTGACGATCACCAGCCGGGTGCGGGGCGTCAGCGCCTGCTCGAGCGCGGGCCAGGGCAGGGCGAAGTCCGGTGCCGCCAGCGGCAGATGCAACGTGCGTCCGCCGGCAAGCCGCACCGCAGGCTCGTAGGCGTCGTAGGCGGGGTCGAAGACGATCACCTCGTCACCCGGCCGCACCACGGCGTGAATGGCGCAGAACAGCGCCTCGGTGGCACCGCTGGTGACGGTGACCGCGGCTGCCGGGTCGACGGCCGCGCCGTACAGCCCGCGGATCTTCTCCGCCACGGCCTCCGTCAGCGCCGGCACGCCGGCCATGGGCGCGTACTGGTTCCTGCCCGCGTGCAGATGGTGGGTGACCCGGTCCAGCAGAAAGCCGGGCGGCTCGAAGTCCGGGAAGCCCTGGGAGAGGTTGATGGCGCCGTGTTCCGTAGCCAGGGCGGACATCACCGTGAAGATGGTCGTGCCGACCTCGGGCAGTTTGCTCTCGGGGGTCATCGCGGGATGGTAGCAGCCGGCGGCTCGTGGTCGTCGCCGTCGCCGCGGTCATCGTCATCGTCGGCGGACGGGCGCCTGTACAGCTCCATCATGGTGGCGCCCTGCAGCACGTCCACCATGGCGTGGGCGACGATGGGCAGCCAGAGCGAGCCGCTCAGCAGGTACAGCAGCGCGAGCAACAGTCCCATGACGCCGGTCTTGGCGATGCCCGCAGGGCCCTGGTAGACATGCGCGAGGCCGAACAGCAGCGAGGAGACCAGGACGGCCGCGGTGAGCGGCATCCACGCCTGCAGGTACCAGATGAGCCAGCCCCGGAAGAGGGTTTCCTCCACCACGCCTGCCGTAATCGAGAGCGCGACGAACGCCCCGTATTCCCGGCCGTCGCGCGGCATCATGTGGCCCAGTTCGGCCAGCTGCTCGCGGTAGCGCCGGCGGTCCGCCGCATCGGCCCGCGCCATGCCGCGCCAGGACTGCAGGAAGACGCCCGTGGCGAGCGCCACCAGGACGGCGCCCAGCCAGAAGCCGGTGCCGCCGGGCGCGGTGAAGCCGAGCGGCGCGGGTGAGCGGCCCAGCCACCACCAGCAGGCGGCGAGCACGCCGAATACGAGCCAGAGTTGCGCCAGGCTGCCGAGATAGAGCCGCAACCGCCGCGGCCGCTGGCCGGCGGCCAGCTTTGTCAGCCAGCGCCGCCATGACCAGGCGCTGTAGAGCGGCAGGCCGACCACGAGCAGCAGCAGATAGAGATGGTCGAGCGGATGCATGAGGGTGGCGGCCCGGTGACGGGAAAAGCGCATGGTAGCGCCACGATCGACGGTGGCAAATTGCGCAAATGGCGCGATTGGCGCAGCGGGCGCCGGCGCGGCGGCGGTCAGGGCAGAGGGAAGCCCGCCCGGGCCAGCCGGCGGCGGCTGCGCTCGAGGTCCGCCTCGTCCTCGTACAGCAGCACCACGCGGAACTCGGCGGCACCCGCGCGGAACCAGTCCACCGCAAGGCCGCCCGGGTCCTGCTCCAGCGCGGCAACGAAGGCCTGCGCCCGATAGGGGGCGGCGAAGCTGATGAGCGTGAGCTTGCCCTGCTCGCCGTAGTCCTGCGGCGGCTTGCCCGCCGGCGTGCTGCGGCCGAGCACGTACTGCAGGTGGCGGTAGATGTAACCGCTGTACCAGACCGCGCCGGACGGGATGACGCCGGACTTCGGGATGCGGCTCGGGCCGTAGTTGTAAGCGGCCAGCGCCAGGTGCAGGTCGCCGTCGTAACGCGCCAGCAGCTCCTTCAGGTAGCGCGCACCGGCATCGATATTCTTGCACGGCTCGTAGAGATCGGAGAGCAGATACAGCCCGAGATGGCGCGCCGTGCCGGGCCAGAGTATCTGCATCACGCCGTGGGCGTTGGCATGGGAGCGGGCCGTCGGGTCGAAATCGCTCTCGCCCCGGGCCACCGCCAGCAGCAGGGTCTCCGGCAGCTGGTTGACGATGGCGGCACGGCGGAAACACTCGCCGTAAGGGAATTTCGCCGCCGGCTCCCGGTGCGCGTGTTCAGCGACGTACTGCTGCCAGGCCACGGCCAGCTCGCGGCCGTTCGCCTCGCTGCTGGCCAGACCGGCCGGAGCCCAGAGCGCGAGGCACAGCCCGGCGATGACGAGCCCGGCCCTCACAGCACCCGGCTCCGCAGCACGAGACCCGTGGCCTCCTCGATAGCGGCGAGGTTCTGCTGGCGCTCGGCCTCGTCCTGGTAGGCGAAGGCCACCTGATACTCGCCGGGCCGCGGCGAGACGACGCGGTAGTCGAGGCCGGTCACGCCCTCCAGCCGCCGGCGGAAGCCCTCGGCGGAGATCTCGCTGTGGAAGGGCTGCCAGAAGGCGTGCCACTGGCGGGCGGACTCGCCCGCGTCGTCGGCGGCCGTGGCGGCCGTGGCGGCCGTAGCGGCGATAGCAGCGTGGTCGTCGCCCGAGTCTTCCCCGGCGCCCGCGGCGACTGCCGCCGCGGGCGCCGGCGCTGGGTCGTCCACCGGCGGCAGTGTCTCGACCGGGGCCGGTGGCATAACCGGCTGTTGATCTGATTCCGGCGGTGCCGCCATGGCGCTTTCATCACGAATCGTGCCTCCGGCATCCTCGCCGCCGGACAGCCAGGTCGGCGGATGCTCCAGGGCGACGAACCCGAGGGCGGTCACCAGCAGGAGACCCGACAGGAATCCGAGCAAGCGCATCATGGCCTCATTCCCTCCTCGCCGTCTGGCGGCCCACCGGGACGTCCAGCCGGCGCACGGAGATCGCCGCGCTCGTCAGTCGGTCCAGGCCCGCCAGCCAGGCATCGGCGTCGACGGACGCGCCGTCCTCCGCCGCACAGTCGTCGGGCAGTCGGGCCAGGTGGCGGCGCAGATCGGCGGAACCGGCATCCGCCGGCAGTGCCAGAGCGATCCAGCGCTCGCGCATCGCGGCGCGGGGCGGGCGCAGCGCGTGCGCCCGACCGGCAGGCGCCGACGGGAATCGCAATGTGGCCTCGCCGTAGGTACGCCCGGGCACCCGGCCGTGGCGGCCGCAGCGGCCCGGCATCATGCGCACGAGTCCGGCCGCGGGGTCGCGGCGCAGCAGGAAGACCTCGGCGTCGCCGCTGACCTCGATCTCCAGCGCGAAGCAGTCGTCGTCGGCCAGGCTCTCGCCCGGGCGCAGCACCCTGGCGCCGCGGCGCCAGGGGTCGGTACGGCGGCACATCCAGTAATCGTTCGGCGTCAGCAGCCGCAGCGCGCCCAGCTCGACGGGGCCGGCGGAGCCGAAGCCGGCATCCCGTGCCGGCGGCGCGGCGGGCAGTGCCTCGTTCGCGGCCGGCGCAGCGGACGGCACATCCGGCGGCGACCGCCGGGCGAGGCGGCCGGGCATGGACGTTTCGACGTAGGCCGCCACGTCGGTGACCGGGAAACCCGCGCCGGCCGTGGCAGGGCGGGCCTGCACCCAGAACTGCTGCAGATCGCCGTCGATGGCATACAGTCGGCCGCTCAGGATCAGGTTCGCCGCGGCCGGATCCGGCACGCTGCGGATGTGCGGCGAGCGGGCCAGATTGTTCGCGACCAGCTGGACCGTGTCGGCAACAAAGTCGTCCTGGCCGGCGGCCTCCGCGTGCACCACCAGCGGCTCGCCGACGAAGCCGCAGAAATCGCCAGCCAGTTGCGCCGCCAGCCGTTCGGCCAGCAGATCGCCTTCGTCCTCGCGGAAGGGGTCGTCGCGCAGGCCGCGGGATTCCGCGGTGGCGGCGGGCTGGCGGGAGCGCGCGTACTGTCCGCGGGTGAGCCGGCCGTTCCATTCTTTGCCGAATCCCGTGACCCACAGCCCCTCCTCCCGGTCCAGGGCACGGATGGCGAGACGGTGGGAACCGGGGCCGCTCTGCTGCAGGTCGACTGCGATGACGTAGTGAGCGTCTTCCCGACGGACGCAGTCGCCCGCGCTGCGGCCGCCCTCCCATATCAGGTTTACGCCCGGCGTCGATTGCAGGAAGCGCGTCAGCCGCAGCGACAGCGCCCGCGACAGGGAATCCGTTGCCGCCTGCGGCTCGTCGCCGCGCATGACGGCGACGGTGACGGTCTCGCGGCGGAAGCGGGGATGGCTGGTCAGCGTCTCGGCCAGGTAGGGTTCCAGGTCCTGGTCGAACCAGGCCTCCAGGGACGACTCGTCGTTGCCGGACCAGGCGAATGCGCCGTAGTCCGCCGTGGCGCAGCCGGCAGCGGACAGTGCCAGAACGACCAGCCCGGCGAGACGCCGAATCCGCGCGCCCGCGTTCACGAGGGATCCTCCAGCCGCAGGAATCCGTCGGCGTCGATTACGAGCTCGCCGCCGTCGTTGGTGGCGATCACGCGGCCGAGGGCGGCAGCGGTGGCCGGCGGCAGCGTCACCCCCCACCGTACGCCGCCGGGCGGGACCACCGCATTGCGGCGCAGCGTATCCAGCACGGCGGCGGGCACCGTCTGCGGTGTCATTTCGTGCACCTGGCCGGGGGCGGCGGCGGTGCGGAAGGCGGGCCGGCCGTCCACCATCATGAAACGCCAGACCCGGTCCCGGGCGAAGGCGTAGAGCGCCACTTCCCTGCGCTCCACCAGGCCGACCAGGGCCGCGTCGGAATCGAAGCGCAGGGAGAAGCCCGGCTGCGGTTCGGCGGCGGGCACCGCGGGCGCAGCGTCCGGCCGTGTCTCAGGCGCCGGTTGCGTGGCCGGTTGGGGCGATGGCTCCGACGTCGGCTGCGGCGGCGTCTCGAGCCGGGGTTCGGGCACTGTCGCGGCGACGGGTTGCGGTTGGGACGCGGGCTCCGGCTGCGGTGCCGGCTCGGGTCGGGGCTGCGGCTCCGGCCGCGGTACGGCCTCGGGGGGCGCAGCCGGTGCGGGTTCGACCGACTGCGGCGTAACTGAACTTACGGTGTCCGGCACCTCTTTTGTGCGTTTTGCAACTTGTTCGGGGACGCTTTGCACCAGCGCAAAGATGGCCACCAGACAGAACGCGAGGATGGCCATGAAGCGCATCACGTCCGTCTCGAGGTGCTCCATGCCTCCCTCGCCGCTAGCCGCGCCGGGGAAAGGCGAGCCCGTCCACGGCTGTCTGCCCATCTCCCTCCTCCTTGCGGCCGGCAGGCGCCGCCAGCACGGCCAGGTGCCCCTCGATGCGCGCGAGCGCCGCCAGCATCTGCGCGCCGGTCTCGCCGGCGGTCGCCTCGTAATAGCGGCGCAGCGGCGCGCCGACGGTGAGCGTCTTCACCACCCGCATGAGGTAACCGCCGATGCCGCCGAAGATGGTGGTGGAGAGCGCCACCAGGATGCCGCCGTTCACCATGCGCTGGAGCACGGCGAAGGCGCCGTCGTCCACGCTGGCCGCGGGATCGCCGAGCGCGTAAAGCAGAGCGCCGCGCATGCCGATCGCGGTCCAGATCACGCCCACGCCGAAGAACAGGCTCGTCCAGGTATCGGTGAGCTGTTCGGCATGGGCCACGGCATCGAGAGACGCACCGCGCGCGACCCGGCGGCGCAGCCGGGACAGGCTACGCACGTACAGCCCGAGCACGACGGCAAATACCGGCAGCGACAGCCCCAGGTTGCGATACGCCCAGTCCAGCGCTTCGGCCAGCGTCCAGGCCGGCACGCCGCCGGCGGGGGCAAGCGCATCGGCGGCGAGTATCATGCCGCCGGCCGCCACCAGCCCCGCCAGCACGCCGGCGGCGAGACCGCTGGCGAAACCGCCGTTGCCGACTGTGGCCGTCACCACTGCCTCCTACCGTGCCGCGCAGGCCGTGCAGGTGGCCTCGAGCACGAGCTCGGTCTCCTGGTACAGCCGGTCGGCCCGGTAATAGCCGGGCGCATCCTGGCTCACCCTGAGCAGGCCCTGCTCCTTGTCCAGCAGCTCGGCTTCCATGGCGGTCAGCACCTGGCGCTTGCGCGGGCAGGTATAGGCGCAGTTGTTGTAGTCGCCAATGAGCGAGACGTACTTCACGTTGAAGTAACGGTTGTACGCACGCTCCGCCTGACGCTTGGACAGCAGTCCCTGATCCGCGGCCGTCAGCAGGAAGTCGGAGAACTTGCGCTTGTTGTCGGGGCCGGGGTCGCCCTCGGCGATGCCGAGCAGCTCGGCGTAGTAGCGGTCGAACTCGGCCTCGCAGCCGTCGGCCAGCTTCGCCTCGGCCGCGTCCATGGCCTGATCCAGGCTGGCCGTGCGCGGCAGGCTGCAGTCGGCGGTGGTGGTGGCGCAGCCGGCCAGGGCCAGTGCGCCGAGGGCCATCGCCAGCATCAGGCCCGTGCGGATGTTACTCGGATTCATGTCGCTCCTCCTCGGCCGCGGGGTTCCGTCAGAACTCCAGCGGGCTCGTGTATTCCTCTTCGAAGGTCCCCGGCGGGGGTGCGGCGATCTGCGGGCCCGGCTCGTAGTCGCCGAAAAGAATGGCCTTCACCCCGTCCACCACTTCCTGCATCTCCGGCGTGATGACGCCGAAGGACTGGTTCAGCTGCTCCATCAGCGTGGCCCGGGCGATCTCCTCGCGCGTACGGGCGATGAGATCCGACGCCTCGGCCATGTCCAGGTACATGTCCGAGGCGATCACCGCCAGCGAATGGCTATTGCGATTCACGGACGAGGTGGCCACCAGCTTGTAGTACTGCTCGAAGCGCTGGGACAATCGGATGCCGGAACGCCCGCGCAACACCGGCGCCGGTTCCGCCTTCGAGGCTTCGCCCGCGCCGAGCAGGGTCTCCTGCAGGGTCCAGGAGGTCATCTTGTTGCCGAGCTCGCTCCTGAGCCGGCGCTCCAGGCTCGCGTGCGTGTTCTGCACGGAACGCTCCATGTCCGGCAGACGCTCGGACATGATGTTCAACATCTCCAGATAGGTGGCGCCGAGCTGCTTGGCGATGCGCTGGCAGCCGGGGTCGTCCTCCGCGCCGTCGCACTTGGCCTCCTGGTAGAGGCGGCGCTGCTGGTCCAGCCGGCTGATGGCGTCCTGCAGGCCGGTCTCCATCTCGGCCGCCACGTCACCGGTCTGGCGGATGTCCTCCAGCACGGTGGTGGGGAAGAGCTGGATGGTGGGCGCCGTGCCGGCGAAGCTCAGCGCCGGCAGGACGACGAGTGCGACGGTGGCGGCGAGGTAGTGCCAGAAGGCGGCGGGATGCCGTGCCTCCCGTGCCCCCGTGCGACCACCGTGCGACGTTGTGGTTCTCGGCTCCATGGTCGTCTCCCTTTGATCGGGAGAATCAGGCTAGACGGGGAGCGCTGAACGGAAGCTGAACGGGGGAATTGCGACGGAATTGCCACGGAATTGCCACGGAACGGCGGAGGATTTCTTGGCTCGATTACGCCGTGATCGCCGCGAGGACCGTCGGCAGCCCGGGCAGCGACGGCAGGTCGAGGACACGATCCCGCAGCGAGCGGACGGCGGGCCTCGCAAGCGCCCGCCCGGCGTTGTCCTCGAACTTGGCGACGATATCGGCGCGGGACAGCGGCCGCTGGTCCGCGCCCCGATTCACGGACTCGTGATGGCGCAGCTGCCGCCCGTCCCGGGTGTGGACGACCACCTCGCCCGGGAAATAGCGCGGGAAGGTCGACTCCGGATCCACCTCGTAGCTGCAGCGGTCCGCCAGCGCGAGGATGTCCGCGTCCGTGAGCACCTCGTCCGCGAGTTCATCGAGAGTGAAGCGACCTTTGACCAGCGTCGCAGCCATCAGGTACTGCACGCTGAACTTGGCCTCGTAGTCGCTCTGCGGCCGGCGCTTGCGCGCCTCGGGTTCGCAGACCACGTCCACCTCGTCGGTGTGCACCCTCGCCACCATCCGCTCCACGTCGTCCGGCGTCACACCGCGTTCCGCTGCGAGTGCCAGTACGCAGTCGGCATACGCGTGGTTGTAGTGACAGACGGGATACGGCTTGATGCCCACGCGCAGCATCTCCCAGTGCTCGCCGAGATCCGTCAGCCGCGCAGCCAGGGCGGAGCCGTCGTCCTCGCCGTCACCCTCACCGAGATAGGTGCGGTACAGGCCGAAGCGGCCTTCGTAGGCCTGCGCGGGGCCGGTAAAGCCGCCGCGGGCGAGCCCGGCGGCCTGCAGCCCGCAGGCGGCGGCCCAGCCGGGGTGGATGCGTTTCGTCCAGGCACCGTCTTCCAGGAACTGCAGCGTGCCGCCGGCGAGACTCAGCGTGATGCCCTGCGCCCGGGCGAGGGCGGCCGGGTCCATCCGCCAGAGGCGTCCCGCCGCCAGCGTGGCGCCGAAGGCCCCGACCACGCCGGTGGGATGGAAGCCCCGCTTCTGGAACGCACCGCCGACGCTGCCGATGCGGGCATCGGCTTCCACCGCCACCAGGTAGGCCGCCACGGCCTCGGCCCCCGTGGCACCCGCGTTCAGCCCCGCGGCCAGCACGGTGGGCACGGCGCTGGCGGAGACATGCACGATGCTCTCGCCGTGGGTGTCGTCGAAATCCAGGCCGTGGATCAGGAAGCCGTTGGCGATGGCCGCATCCCGCATCGCGAAGCGCTCCGGGCGGCCGATGACCGGGTAGTCGCCGCCGCCCGCCATGCTGCCGATCGCCGCCAGGCCGCGGCGGGCGAAGGGGTAGGTGGTGGCCGCCAGGGCAACACCCAGCGCATCGAGGATATGCAGGCAGGCGCGCTCGGCGACCTCGGCGGGGATGCCGGACGGATCGAGGCCGAGGGCGAAGTCGGCGAGTGTGGATGCGGCGTCGGTCACAAAAAACGTAGGAGGGCCTTCAGGCCCGACCGGATCCGTCCGGAATCGGCAGCGATTCGGTCGGGCCTGAAGGCCCTCCTACATCCATTTTTCCTGGAGCTTTCTCAGCACCTCTGTGCCCGGGCCGAGCTTCTCGTAGGGGATCGAGTTGAGCGGTTGCTCCACCGTGTTGCCGACGGCGTGCATGTCGCCCTTGCGCTCGTGGATGTAGAGCAGCCCGGTGACGACTTCGCCCCGGTTGGCGTGTTCGCGCAGGAAGGAGAAGGCCTTGGCGCGGCTGGTGGGGTCGTATTCCTTGTCCACCTTCTTCAGCACCACGCGGCTGCCGTCATGGAGTTCCACCGGCATGGCCTCGCCTTCCTCGTAGGCCGTCTTGATCTCCTCCGCCGGCGGGATGAAATCCGTGCCCACCACCTGGTGGTAGTACTTGCGGGTGTGTGAGTAGCTCTTGGTGGAGCCCACATGGTCGTTGAAGGTCACGCACGGGCTGATGACGTCCAAAAGCGCGAAGCCCCGGTGGGTGAGCGCGCCCTTGATCAGTGGCACCAGCTGCGTCTTGTCGCCGGAGAAGCTGCGGGCGATGTAGGTGGCGCCGGTGGCCAGCGCCAGCAGACAGGGGTCGATGGGCGGCTGCTGGTTCTCCTCGCCCTTCTTGGCCTTGGAGCCCACGTCCGCCGATGCCGAGAACTGCCCCTTGGTGAGGCCGTACACGCCGTTGTTCTCGATGATGTAGCACATGTTGAGATTGCGGCGGATGGCGTGGGTGAACTGACCGAGGCCGATCGACAGCGAGTCGCCGTCGCCGGAGACGCCCAGGTAGACCAGGTCCTTGTTCGCGGCGTTCGCGCCGGTGGTCACGCTGGGCATGCGGCCGTGCACGGAGTTGAAGCCGTGGCTGGGCCCGACGAAATACGCCGGCGTCTTGGACGAGCAGCCGATGCCGCTCATCTTGCCCAGCCGATGCGGCGGGATGGAGAGTTCGAACACCGCCCGGATGATGGCGTTGGTGATGGAGTCGTGGCCGCAGCCCGCGCACAGCGTGGAGACGGTGCCCTCGTAGTCACGCTCGGTGAGCCCGAGGTCGTTCTTCGGCAGGCGGGGGTGGGCGACTTTGGGTTTGGGTATGTAGGTCATAGCGGTTGCCTCGATGGGCATGCAGGAGGGCCTTCATGCTGCCTCATGTTTGTTCCGGTCCTCGCGGATGCGGTCGACGACGAAGCCGGCGTGCATCGGCATGCCGTTGTAGTGCAGCACCGGCACCAGCTTCTTCTGGTCGATGCCCGCATCGAGGATCAGCAGGGAACGGAGCTGCGCATCCCGGTTCTGTTCGACCACGTATACCCGGTCGTGTTTCGCGATGAAGTCGTGCACGGCCTCGCCAAACGGGAAGGCCTTCACCCGGCAATAGTTGAGCTTCACGCCGTCTTCCGCCAGCCGCTCCACCGCCTCGTGGACGGCCGCCTCGCCGCTGCCGACGGTGAGCACCGCGGTCCGGTTGAACTTGGAATACTCGATGACCGGCTCCGGTACCAGTTCCCTCGCCGTGTCCCACTTCACCAGCAGCCGGTCCACCACGTCCTGGTACTCGTCGGCGTCCTCGGTGTAGCCGCCGTATTTGTTGTGGCCGGAACCGCGGGTGAAGAAGCTGCCCTTCGGGTGCTCGCCCGGCAGCGAGCGGTACGGGATGCCGTCGCCGTCGGTATCCAGGTAGCGATGGAATCTCTCGATCTTCTCCAGATCCTCGGCGTGCAGCACCTTGCCCCGGTCCGGCTGATAGGAATCGTCCCAGGTCAGCTCCGGCACCATCCAGTCGTTCATGCCGATGTCGAGATCCGACAGCACCATCACCGGTGTCTGCAGCCGCTCGGCGAGATCGAAGGCCACCGGTGCCATGGTGAAACACTCGTGCGGGTCCGCCGGGAACAGCAGCACGTGTCTGGTGTCGCCATGGGAGGCGTAGGCGCAGGACAGGATGTCGGACTGCTGGGTGCGCGTGGGCATGCCGGTGGACGGACCGGTACGCTGCACGTCGAATATCACCACCGGCAGCTCCGCGTAGTAGGCGAAGCCGATGAACTCGTTCATGAGCGAGATGCCCGGGCCGCTGGTCGGCGTGAAGGCGCGGGCGCCGTTCCAGGCCGCCCCCAGTACCATGCCGATGGCGGCGAGCTCGTCCTCGGCCTGCACGATCAGGTAGTTGTTCTTGCCCGTCTCCGGGTCCACGCGCAGCTGCTTGCAGAAGCGGCTGAATGCATCCATCAGCGAGGTGGACGGCGTGATGGGATACCAGGCACCGACGGTCGCGCCCGCGTACACGCAGCCGAGCCCCGCGGCCGTGTTGCCGTCGATGACCACATGGCCCTTCGTCTTGTCCATCTTCTCCACGGTCAGCGGCAGCGGACAGGGGAAGTTCTGCATCGCGTAGTCGTAGCCCAGCTTCACCGCCTCCATGTTGGAGTCCGCCAGCGCCGGCTTCTTCGCGAAGGTGTCGGCGAGATTACTGCGGATGATGTCCAGGTCCAGGTCGAGCAGTGCGGCCAACGCTCCGACGTAGGCGATGTTCTTCATCAGGATGCGCGCCCGCGCGCCCTCGAAGTGCTCGTTGCACATCTTCGACAGCGGGATGCCGATCACCGTGACGTCGTCGCGGTCGAGGAGCTTCGAGCGGGGCCAGGTGGAGTCGTAGATGAGGTAGCCGCCCGGGGCCACCCCGGCGAGATCCTGCGCATAGGTCTGCGCGTTCATCGCCACCATCACGTCGACGTGGCCGGCGCGGGCCTTGTGGCCGGCGCCCGTGACGCGCACCTCGTACCACGTGGGCAGGCCCTGGATATTCGACGGGAAGTAGTTCTTGCCCACCACCGGGACGCCCATGCGGAAGATTGACTTCATGAGCAGGCCGTTGGCGCTGGCGGAGCCGGTGCCGTTCACGGTCGCGATCTTGATCACGACGTCGTTGACGCGTTTTTCGGTCATATTGGGATCGGGCCTGAAGGCCCTCCTACATGCAAATCACCGGCGGCGACGTTCATCCCGCCTTGACCAGTTTCGGTTCGCCCCGCGCGGCCTCGTCCGCCGCGTGGGGAATCAGGATCTGCGACTTCTGCATGTCCCAGGCGCCCGTGGGGCAGCGCTCGGCACAGAGACCACAGTGCACGCACAGGTCCTCGTCCTTGATCATGACGCGCCCGGTCTGCGGCAGGGCGCCGGAGACAAAGAAGGGCTCCTCCAGATTCTCGGCGGGCGGCGACAGGCTCTGGCGCAGTTCCGCCTCGCCGGCGTTCGGCGTTATGGCCAGACAGTCGACCGGGCAGACGTCGATGCAGGCGTCGCACTCGATGCAGAGCTTATCGATGAACACCGTCTGGATGTCGCAGTTCAGACAGCGCTCCACTTCGGCCAGCGTCTGCTCCGGGGTGAAGCCCAGCTCCACCTCGATGTCGATCTTCTTGAACCGCTCCGCGAGATCCACCGCCGGCATCAGGCGCCGTTCGGCCGGGTTGTAGTCGTTGGAATAGCTCCACTCGTGGATGCCCATCTTCTGGCTAATGAGGTTCATACCGTCCGGCAGACGGTCGTTGACGTCCTCGCCCTGGCAGTACTTGTGGATGGAGATGGCGGCCTGGTGGCCGTGGGCCACGGCCCAGATGATGTTCTTGGGGCCGAAGGCGGCATCACCGCCGAAGAATACCCCCGGCCGGGTGGACATCATGGTGGTCTCGTCCACCACCGGCGCGTCCCATTCATTGAAGTCCAGGCCGATGTCGCGCTCGATCCAGTCGAAGGCGTTCTCCTGACCGATGGCGAGGATGACGTCGTCGCAGGGGATGAAGATCTCCTCCAGCGCCGTGCCCCGGTCGATGCGGCCCTGCTCGTCGACCTTGTACTCCATCAGGTCGAACTTCATGCCGGTGAGTCGGCCGTCCTCGATCACGAACTCCCTGGGTGAGTGGTTCACCAGGATCTCGACATTCTCCTCTTCGGCGTCCTCCAGCTCCCAGTCGGAGGCCTTGAAGTAGCCCCGCGGCTTGCGGGCCATCACCTTGACGTCCTTCGCGCCCAGCCTGAGCGAGGTGCGGCAGCAGTCCATGGCGGTGTTGCCGACGCCGATGATCAGCACCCGCTCGCCGATGGACTCGGTATGCTTGAATGCCACGGACTCCAGCCAACGGATGCCGATATGGATGCGGTCGGTGTCATAGCGGCCCGGCAGCTCCAGCTCCTTGCCCTTCGGCGCGCCGGAGCCGACGAACACGGCGTCGAAGCCACCGTCGTCCAGCAGTGCCTGCAGGCTGCCGATGGGGTGGCTCAGCTTCAGATCGACGTCCATGTCCAGGATCATGCCGATCTCCTCGTCCAGCACCTTGGGCGGCAGCCGGAACCGGGGGATGTTCGTGCGCATGAGCCCGCCGGTCTCGTCCAGCGCCTCGAAGATGGTGCACTCGTAACCGAGCGGGGCGAGGTCGTTGGCCACCGTGAGCGAGGCACAGCCGGCTCCCACCAGCGCCACCTTCTTGCCGTTCTTCTGCGTCGGCGCCTGCGGCAGCCGGTCGGTGATCTCGTCCTTGTGATCGGCGGCGACCCGCTTCAGCCGGCAGATGGCCACCGGCTCCTCTTCCACCCGGCGGCGGCGGCAGGCCGGTTCGCAGGGCCGGTCGCAGACGCGGCCTAGGATACCCGGGAAGACGTTGGACTCCCGGTTGACCAGGTAGGCGTCGGAGAAGCGGCCCTGGGCGATGAGACGGATGTATTCGGGAACGTCGGTATGCGCGGGACAGGCCCACTGGCAGTCCACGACCCGATGGTAGAAATCGGGGTTTGAGGTGTCGGTCGGCTTCATTTCCTGTGGTGTGAGTCTCTCCCCCGGAGAGGAAATCAGCACCCTTGCACCGTGTAGGTGCGAAGGGTACTAAAGGCAGCGGAAATCGCAACGCTTTTCATTACTTTCGTGAAATGCGTCATGGGATTTCTCAACTGGCCGGCCGTTCGGAGCCCGCACGCAGGGGGCTTCGGCTACACTCTGCGCATCGTCGCACGGGGAGACAGACGGGTGAGCGAACGCTATACCGCCCTCGCACTGCAGATGGGCACCGACTGCGTGAACGGCTGTACGGACCGGGCGTCGGCCCGGGAGCGGATGCAGGCGAATCTGGCCGACGCGCGCCGGCTGATCGCAGGCAGCAAGGCCTTCATCAAGCAGTTCGCCGGCACCGACGTGCGCCTGGTGGTGTTGCCCGAATACTTCCTCACGGGCTTCCCGATGGGTGAGAGCGTGGCCGAGTGGCGCGACAAGGCGGCGCTGGCGCCCGACGGTCCGGAGTACGAGGCGCTGGGCGATATCGCGCAGAGCTTCGACATCTACCTGGCCGGCAACGCCTACGAACAGGACGAGCACTTCCCCACCCTGTTCTTCCAGACCTGCTTCGTCATCGACCCGTCCGGCGACGTGGTGCTGCGCTACCGCCGGCTGATCTCGCTGTCCGCGCCCACGCCCTGGGACGTCTGGGACCGCTACCTCGACGTCTACGGCCTGGAGGCGGTGTTCCCCGTCGCCCGGACCGAACTCGGCAACCTCGCCGCCATCGCCTCGGAGGAGATTCTCTACCCGGAGATCGCCCGCTGCCACGCCGTGCGCGGCGCCGAGGTCTTCCTGCATCACACCAGCGAGGTGGGCAGCCCGGCGCTCACGCCAAAGGACGTGTGCAAGCGGGCGCGGGCCGTGGAGAACATGGCGTACGTGGTCTCGGCCAACTCGGCGCGGCTGGGAGAGATCCCCATCCCGTCCGAGTCGTCGACGGGGATGTCGAAGATCGTCGATCACGGCGGCAGGGTGCTCGCCGAGGCCCCGCCTTCGGCGGAGAGCATGGTGGCCCATGCCACCATCGACCTGGCGGGACTGCGCGAGGCCCGCCACCGCGCCGGCATGAGCAACCTGCTCTCCCGCCAGCCCCTGGAACTCTATGCCGAGGCCATGACCGGCATACGCATGCGGCCGAAGAACCGCTTGCTGAAAAACGGTCAGGTGGTGGAACCCGGCCGGGGCCAGCTCGCGGCAATGCAGCGCGAGGACATCCTGCGGCTGGCCGACGAGGGTCTCCTCTAACCTGAATCGAGGCTGAACGGCGCGCGAATATTTGTTTTGATCGGCCGGACCACCGCGCTATCATCATTCCCAGGTTCGAAAAAACTGGAGTCGGAACCATGAGAAAACTGATAACGCTCGTCGCCCTTCCGCTGGTCTTCTTCGGCGCTTCCGCCTCCGCGGACGGCCACATGGAGGCCGGCAAGGCCAAGTTCGAGGCAGTGTGCGCGGATTGCCACTACAACGACGACTTCGCGGGCACGCCCAAAGACGAGATCAAAGGCATGATCAAGGCCGTGGCGGCCGGCGAGGTAGAGCACGACGAAGACCTCTCGGGCCTCACCGACGAGGAGATCAAGGCGCTGGCGGCGTACATGGCCAGCGCAGAGTAAGCGTCACGGCCGACGGGGCATCGCCCCGTCCCGCCGGCGAACGCCGGGGCCGGCAGTGCCATGCGCTGCCGGCCCTTTTTCGTCCCGGACCGACAGGCCGCCGCGGAAACTACGGATTGCCGCGCCGACCGCCGGCAGGGACTCTTGGCGCGCCCCGGCCAGCTGAATGCAGGCTGAACAACGCAGCAATATTGTCTTTATGCGGCAATGGAGGCGCGTTAGGATTAAGACGACCCAACACAAGAGTGGAGGACCCACGATGAGGAAGATTTGGATCGCAATGGCTGCGCCGCTGATGTTCTTCGGCACCGCCGCATGGGCTGGTGGCGACGCGGAAGCCGGCAAGGCAGTGTACGACGACCAGGCCTGCGCAGATTGCCACTACGAAGACGACTTCGCCGGCATCCCGGCCGACGAGATCGAGACGATGCTCAAGGAGGCGACGGATCACGATCCGGATCTGTCCGGTCTGAGCGACGAAGAGATGGCCAATCTCGCCGCTTACTTCGCGAGCGTCGAATAAAGCGGAACTCTCATTTCCCCGGCTTGCGCTGCCGGGGAAAGAATGAGAAAAACGGGCTGACGGCACTGCGGTGCCGCCAGCCTTTTTATTGCCCATGCAATCTCTCCTGACACCACTGCTGCGGCGGATGAACCGTCGCTACATGAGCTTCGAGACGGCCCCCGTCACGAACGCGCTGCCGGAACCGACCCCCGGCCGTGTCTATCTCCTGTACCTGCACATCCCGTTCTGCGATGTGTTATGTCCCTTCTGCCCCTTCCATCGGGTGGAGTACCAGCCCGAGCGCACTCGACGCTACTACTCGGTGCTGCGCAAGGAGATCCAGCGCGCCACGGACCACGGCTACCGTTTCGGCGATCTGTATGTGGGCGGCGGGACGCCGACGGTGCTGCCCGAGGAACTCGCGGAAACCATCGAGCTGGTGCGCCGGGACCACCCGGTGGCCCGGATCTCGGTGGAGACGAACCCGGACGATCTCGGTGACGAACGCCTTTCCATGCTCCGCAGCGCCGGCGTCAATCGACTCTCGGTGGGTGTCCAGAGTCTCGACGACGACATCCTGCGCGACATGCAGCGCTATGAGAAATTCGGCAGCGGGGAGCAGATCTGCGAGCGGATCGCAGCCGTCCGGGACCTGTTCGACACCATCAACGTGGACATGATCTTCAACCTGCCCCGCCAGTCGGACGAGAGCCTGGCGCGCGACATGCACACGCTCACCGACGAGTTGGGGGTTGATCAGATCTCCTGGTATCCCCTGATGACGGCGCATGCCACCCGGAAATCGATGGAGAAGCACATCGGCGACGTCGATTTCTCCCGCGAGGGCGAGCTGTATCACCGCATCGTGCGGCACATGCTGGATGCGGGTTACGGGCGCTCCTCGGCCTGGTGCTTCTCCCGCTCCGACTCGGCGATGATCGATGAATACATCACCGAGGAGGAGGAGTACCTGGGCCTCGGCAGCGGCGCCTTCAGCTACATGGGCGGCACGATGTACGCCAGCACCTTCTCCATCAATCACTACCTGAAACTCGCCGACCGGGGAGGCACCGGCATCGTGCGCAGCCGTCAAATGGGCGAGCGCGACCAGATGCGCTATTACCTGCTGATGTTCCTGTTCAGCGGTTCGCTCGATCTCGACGCTGCCGAGAAGCGATTCGGAGGGCGCTTCCAACGCGTGCTGTTCGCGGAGCTGGCCGGCCTGCGGCTCCTGCGCGCCGTGCGCCGGCGGGGATCCAGACTCGAGCTCACCGAGCGCGGCTACTATCTGTGGGTGATGATGATGCGGGAGTTCTTCATCGGGGTGAATATCTTCCGCGACGAAATGCGCCACCTGATCAGGCACGAGGCGGTCCTGGTCAGCTGAGACCGCCTCCGGCCGGTGTCGCCGCGAATGCCGGCTGCGGTATTCCCCGATTGCCCGCCAACCCCCCTTTCGCCTATCAAGGGCGTGGTCCCGGCGCCTATGGGTGTCCGGCGCCGCTGCGGGCTGCGGTCTTGAAGGAAAATAAAATGCGCAAGCGTGTCACATTCTGTCTGTCGATAGTCTCGGCAATGATGGTCTTCGTCCTGTTCTCGCCGCTGGCGAACGCCCAGGAGGAAGCCCGACCCATCAAGTGTGGGGGCTGTCACAAGGACGTCGAAGTCCTGTCCACTGCGCATCCGGACACAGACTGTCAGGCCTGTCACAGCAACGTGACCAGCCGCCGCCACCGGGCGGAGGATCTGGCCGACCTGACCGGCAACGCGGTCTGCGCCCAGTGCCACAAGCTCTCCGACCGCTCGCTGAGCCGCAGCGTCCACCACGAGAACGCCAACTGCCTGGACTGCCACGGCGAGGCACATGCGGTGCACAAAGTGGACGATCTCGCCTCCGAGGTCTCGCCATTCCACCAGGTCGAAACCTGCGGCCAGTGTCACAGTGAACCTGAGGGCCTGATCGACGGTTTCATCGACAGCGTCCACGGCCGCGGACTGCTGCGCTCCGGTCTCGTGGCCGCGCCTTCCTGCAGCGACTGCCACGGCGACCACCGCATCTTCGCCATCGACAACGAGCGGGCACCCACCTCGCACAAGAACTCACCCGAGATGTGCGGCGACTGCCATGTCGGCGTATTCCAGACCTGGCTCAACGAGAACAAACACGGCGAAATCTGGCAGGCAGGCGACATGGACGGCCCGGTCTGCACCGACTGCCACAGTTCCCACGATATCCAGGACCCGAACATCGGCGAAACCCGCCTGATGATGTCCGGCGAGTGCGGGGACTGCCACGGCGACCTGTACAACAGCTACGAGTGGAACTTCCACGGCAAATTCACTTCCCTCGGCCTGGAAACGGCGGCCACGTGTTCCGATTGCCACACGCCGCACAGGAATCTGCCGGCGGACGATCCGCGTTCGAGCATCCATCCGGATAACCTGGGCGAAACCTGCGGAGCCTGTCACGAGGGCGCCTCGGGCAACTTCCTGAAGATCGACGTCCACAACAATCCGAGCGACCCGCAGGACAATCCGTGGGTCTTCTACATCTACATGTTCATGCTGGTGCTGCTGGTCGGCGTGTTCGGCTTCTTCGGCATCCACGACCTGCTCTGGCTGCAGCGTTCCTTCGTCGGCACGCTGAAAGGCGAGTACGGTGCACTGAAGAGCCATGTCGCCGAAGGTCAGTACGTCCGGCGCTTCTCCGGCGTGTACATATTCATGCACATCGTGATCATCGTCACCTTCCTGCTGCTGGCGCTCACGGGTCTGCCGCTGAAGTTCCCGACGGCACCCTGGGCGCAGAATCTGATGAATCTGCTGGGCGGCGTCGAGGCGGCCGGCATCATCCACCGCATCGCGGCGATCGGCACCTTCGGCTACATGGGCTTCCATGTGGTGCACCTGATCTTCCGTCTGGTGATGAAGCACGAGCGCGGGCTGTTCTGGGGGCCGAACTCCATGACGCCGCAGCTGCAGGACGTGAAGGACCTGACAGCCAACCTCCGCTACTTCCTCTACATCGGTCCACGTCCGGAAGGCGACCGCTGGACCTACTGGGAGAAATTCGATTATCTGGCGGTGTTCTGGGGTGTCATGATCATCGGCCTGTCCGGCCTGATGCTGTGGTTCCCGCAGTTCTTCACGAGCTTCCTGCCGGGCTGGAGTATCAACGCCGCGCTGGTGGTGCACAGTGACGAGGCCCTGCTGGCCACGGGCTTCATCTTCCTGTTCCACTTCTTCCACACGCATCTGCGTCCGGAGAGCTTCCCGATGGATCCGGTGGTCTTCACCGGCCGGATGCCGCTCGAGAAGTTCAAGGAAGAGCGGCCCAGGGAGTATCAGCGCATGGTCGAGAACGGCACGCTGGAGCAGAACCTCAGGCCCGCGCCGACACGCTACGAGATGATGTGGGTGTACATCTTCGGCTTCATGATGCTGGCCATCGGGCTGGCACTGGCCGTGGCCATCTTCGTGGCCCTGTTCACCCATGGGCTGGGGGTGCCCTAGCCACTGAGCGTGCCGCGACGGCATTACGGAGAACCCTTACTCCCCTGACGGCGGGGCTGCCGTAGCATCTTCCGGTGCTGCGGCAGCTTCGTCTGCCGCGGCGACGTTTTCTTGACCGGGGGGACCCATGTCCAGACACTTCTTCGCCTCCATCACCCGTAACTGGATCAGTCTCGCCGGATGTGCAATCGCGCTCGTGAGCGCGGTGCTCATCATCACGCTGTATTTCGTCGAGTCGATCGGCCATCAGGGCGGGCCTTACCTGGGCATCCTCACGTTCCTGATCCTCCCGGCGATCTTCGCGCTGGGACTGATCCTGGTGCCGGTCGGCATCTATTTCGAGCGGCGGCGGCTGCGCAAGCATCCGGAATACGAAGGCCGCGGGCCGTTCCCGGTCATCGACCTCAACACGCCGAAGACCCGTGGCGCGCTGATGGTGTTCCTCGGCCTGACCGTACTGAACATCGTCGTGCTGGCCGGCGCCACCTACAAGGGCGTGGAGGTCATGGAGTCCGTGGAATTCTGCGGCATGGCCTGCCACAGCGTCATGGAGCCCGAGTACACGGCCTATCAGCGCTCGCCCCACTCACGAGTGACCTGCGCCGAGTGCCACATCGGCCCCGGCGCCGACTGGTTCGTCAAATCCAAGCTGGACGGCGCCTGGCAGATGGTCGCCGTGGCCTTCGACCTTTATCCGCGGCCCATCGAGACCCCGCTGCACGACCTGCGTCCGGCCCGGGAGACCTGCGAGCAGTGCCACTGGCCCTCCAAGTTCCACGGCGACAAGCTGGAGATCACGACCACCTACGACGACAACGAGGAGAACACCGAGCTGAAGACGGCCGTCCTGCTGAAGGTGGGCGGCGCCAACGGCCGTGAATCCACCGGCATCCACTGGCACGTGGCGCCGGAGAACGAGGTGCGCTATCGCTCGGACAAGACCCGCGAGGATATCTACGAGGTGCGTCTGGTGCGCCCGGACGGCACCGAGAAGGTGTGGCTGAAGGCTGACGCGCCGGAGGACGACGGCCTGTGGCGCACCATGGACTGCGTCGATTGCCACAACCGGCCCAGCCACCAGTACCGCCAGCCCGAGGAAGAAGTGGACAATGCCATCAACGACGGCCGCATCGAACAGTCGCTGCCGTTCGTGAAGCGCGAAGGCGTGCGCATCATCGACCAGCAGTTCGAGAGCCACGAGCAAGCCCGCACCGCCATCGCCGCGGAGCTGGTCGCCTTCTACGACGAGAACTACCCGGAGGTCGCCGCCGAGAAGGCGGGTGCCATCGAGCAAGCCGGCGAGACACTGGGCGATCTGTACGCGGTGAACGTATTCCCGCACATGAAGGTGTGGTGGAACACGTACCCGGACCACATCGGTCATCAGCAGTCGCCGGGCTGCTTCCGCTGCCACAACCGCGAGCTCGAGACCGTCGAGGGTGACCGGATCACGCGCCGCTGCTCCACCTGCCACACGGTGCTGGCGCGGGAAGAGGAGAATCCGGAGATCCTCACCGAACTCCGGCGCTAGCCGGACAACCCGACCGCCCGCAGGCCCGTCATGTTGTAGCATGGCGGGCCTTTCTCTTTCCGGGGCAGACAAAAGGAGCGACGATGGACAACCTCTTCGACCTGGCGGGCCGGGTGGCCGTGGTCACCGGCGGCTCCCGCGGCATCGGCCGCATGATCGCCGAAGGCTTCGTGCGCAGCGGCGTGCGGACCTACATCACCGCCCGCAAGGCGGACGCCTGCGAGCAGGCAGCGAAGGAGATGAGCGAGCACGGTGAGTGCATCGCCCTGCCCCATGACCTCTCCACGCTGCAGGGTATCGACGCCTTCGTCGCCGACGTCCATGCACGGGAGGATCACCTGGATATCCTGGTGAACAATGCCGGCGCGGCGTGGGGCGAAGAATTCGACAAGTTCTCCGAAGAAGGCTGGGACAAGGTGATGGACCTGAACGCAAAATCCCTGTTCTTCCTCACCCAGCGCTGCGCGCCCATGCTGCGCAAGGGGGCCGCCGGAGACCGACCGGCGAAGGTCATCAACATCGCCTCCATCGACGGCCTGCGCACGCCGGACCTCGAGACCTACTCCTACGTCACCAGCAAGGCCGGCGTCATCCACCTGACCCGCCGGCTGGCCAAACGGCTGATAGCGGACAATATCTGCGTGAATGCCATCGCGCCCGGCGCCTTCGCCAGCGACATGAACATCTGGGCAAGGGACAACCCGGACGTAGTCAGCCAGCACATCCCGGCGCGGCGGGTGGGTACCGCCGAGGACATGGCCGCGGCCGCCGTCTTCCTGGCTGCCCGCTCCGGCGACTATCTGGTGGGCACCACCCTCACCGTCGACGGCGGCGTGACCTTCGCCAGCTGAGCCGGTGTACGTCAACCTGCTCATCGCGCTCGCTTTCGGGCTGGCCTACGTCCAGCTCACGACCTATGCGGCCATCTGGGTGCCGGTTCCCTTCGCGGAGCGAGCCCTCGGCTTCGAAGGTGGCATCTACTGGGCCCAGGCGCTGTGGCAGACCTTTCTGACCGCGCTGCTGGCGGTCTGCGCGGGTTATCTGGTCACCTGGCTGAAGCCCCGGCACCTTGCGGCCTATACCGCCATGTTCCTGGTCCCGAGCCTGGCCGCAGCCGGCTGGGCCATCGGCACCCGTGGCAACTACACCGGCGCCGCCTTCTGGGCCAACCTCAGCACCTACGCGGCGCAGATCGTGCTGCCGGTGCTGGCGGTGATGGTGTGGGGGCGGGCGACGGGGTCGCGGATTCCGGGGGGGAATCAAACGGGGGATCGGGGCTGAAGCCCCTCCTACATGCTCCGGCGGCGTCATCGAAGCATGTAGGAGGGCCTTCAGGCCCGATCCGGCGAATCAGCCCCCGCCCAATTCTTCCCGCAGCTCGAATTTCAGCACCTTGCCCGCCGGGTTGCGCGGCAGCGCTTCGACGATGTGCAATCGCAGCGGCAGCTTGTAGCGGGCCAGCTTGCCGTCGGCGAAATCGCGCAGCTCGTCCAGTGTGAGTTCGGCGCCTTCGTTCAGCGCTACGACGGCGGTGACCGCCTCGCCCCATTTATCGTCTGCCAGGCCGATGACCGCTACCTCGGCCACGGCCGGGTGCTCGTACAACACGCCCTCCACCTCGGCGGGATAGACGTTCTCGCCGCCGCTGATGACCATGTCCTTCACCCGGTCGCTGATGAACAGGAAGCCGTCCTCGTCCAGGTAACCGGCGTCGCCGGTGTGGAACCAGCCGTCTTCGTCGATGGCCTCGGCCGTGGCCTCGGGGCGGTTCCAGTAGCCCTTCATGACGTTGGGGCCGCGGTAGAGAATCCCGCCCACTTCGCCGGGCGCCAGGCTGTGGCCATCCGCGTCCGCGATGCGCAGTTCACCGAACAGGCCCGGCTTGCCCGCGGAACCGAGCTTGTCTGCCGTGTACTGGGACTTCAGGAAACTCACCAGCGGGGAGGTCTCCGTCAGGCCGTAGCCCTGGTCCAGGTTCACTCCGCGGTTGCCGTAGATCTCCAGCAGGGACTTCGGCACCGGTGCGGCACCGACCACCAGCGAGCGCAGGCTCGAGAGGTCCGTGTCGGCAAACGGGGGCTGCTGGGCCATGAACAGAAACATGGCCGGCGCCCCGAACATGGTGGTGCAGCGGTAGCGGGCGATGTCCTCCAGCGCCTTGACGGGGTCGAAGGCCCGGTGCAGCACCACGCACGCCCCCACCTGCATGGCTAGCAGCGTGGTCACGTTGAGCCCGCCGATGTGGAACAGGGGTGCCGCGGTGAGCGTGATGTCGTCCGGGTTGGACGACAGCGCGAAGGCGGCGCTCACGTTGTTCCAGAGCAGGTTGCCGTGCGTGAGCATGGCTCCCTTGGGACGGCCGGTCGTGCCCGACGTGTACATGATGACGGCGGTGTCGTGGGGCGCGGCGGCGATGTGGCCCGGGTACGCTTCGGCGCTCGCGAGCAGGCCCTGGTAGTCCTCCCACCCGTCGGCGGCGCTCTCCGCGCCGATGTAGCGGCGCACGCAGAGTGACTCGCGCACGGGCTCGATGACCGGCCGCAGCATGTCGTCCGCGATCAGCGTATGCACGCCGGCGTCGTTGATGATGAACTCGAGCTCGGCCCCGGTCAGGCGGAAATTCAGCGGGACGAAGACCGCGCCGAGAGTCGTCGCCGCCAGCAGGGTCTCCAGGAAGGCGGGATGGTTGACGCCGAGATAGCCCACCCGGTCGCCCTGGCACACGCCGCCGTCCTGCAGCACGGTGGCCAGGCGGCGGATGCGCTCCACGAAATGCGCGTAGGTGTATTCCGTCTCCTCGAAGACGATCGCGCGATTGTCCGGGTCCAGTTCCGCGCGTCGCAGTATGGTCTGGGCCAGACTGTAGTCGACCTGTGGCAAGTGCAGCATGGTCTCTCCCCGCCGTGCTGAAACATTGAGCGCAGCATGATAGGGGCCCGGCGTCCGGGCGGCAATCAGCCCCGGACGATGCCGGGATCAGGCATGGCCGGGGAAAGGAATGCTAGCGGGTCGGCGGGCCGAAGCTCATGCGCTGGCCGCCCGGATCGCCGACGATGCGCCCGTCGTCCCAGACGACGCGGCCGTTCACCAGCGTGGTGCGGATACGCGAGCGGAAGGTCACGCCCTCGAACGGCGACCAGCCGCACTTGTAGAGCAGGTTATCCGCCGAAACCGTCCACGGGTCGTCCATGTCGACGATGGCCAGATCGGCGTAGTAGCCCTCGCGCACGTAGCCGCGATGCTGCACCCCGAAGATATCGGCGATGGCGTGGCTGGTGCGCTCCACCACGAACTCCAGGCTGTAGCGGCCCTCGTGCACGTGCTCGAGCATGCTCGGGAGCGCATGCTGCACCAGCGGCAGTCCCGCCGGCGCGCCGAAGTAACTGCTCGCTTTCTCCTCCGCGGTGTGGGGCGCGTGGTCGGTGGCCACCACGTCGATGCGGCCGTCGGCCAGCGCCTGGCGCAGCGCGTCCCGGTCCTGCCGGCTCTTGATGGCGGGGTTGCACTTGATGAGCGCGCCCAGGCGCTCGTAATCCGATTCGTCGAACCAGAGATGGTGCACACAGACCTCGGCGGTCACGTGCTTCTCGCCCCGGGGCGCCGTCGAGAACAGCTCCATCTCCATCGCCGTGGTGAGGTGCAGTACGTGCAGCCGGGTGCCGTGGCGGCGGGCCATGTCGACGGCATAGCTGGACGACTTGTAGCAGGCCTCCGCCGAACGGATGTGTGGATGCTCGCTCATCGGGACGTCGTCGCCGTATTTCTCCCGGGCGGCGGCCTCGGCCTCCCAGATCATCGGCGAGTCCTCGCAGTGGGTCACCACGATCACCGGCGCATCGCGGAAGATGAGTTCCAGCGCGTCGGGATCGTCCACCAGCAGGTTGCCGGTGGAGGCGCCCATGAACACCTTGATGCCGCAGGCGGTGCCCGGCGCCAGCGCGCGAATCTGGCTGATGTTGTCGTTGGTGGCGCCCAGGTAGAAGGCGTAATTCGCCCGCGACCGGCCGGCCGCGCGGTCGTATTTCTCCTCCAGCGCGGCGACGGTCGTGGTCTGCGGGTCGACATTCGGCATCTCCATGTAACTGGTGATGCCGCCGGCCACTGCCGCGGCGGATTCGGTGGCGATGTCGCCCTTGTGGGTGAGGCCGGGTTCGCGGAAATGGACCTGGTCATCGATCATGCCGGGGATGAGGTAGCGGCCGCCGGCGTCCAGCACCTCGGTGCCGGCGCCGGCCTCGATGGAGGCGGCGATCTTTTCGATGCGCTCGCCGTCGATCAGCACGTCGGCGTCGCGGATCTCACCCTCGTTGACGAGGCGGGCGTTGGTAATCAGCAGTTTTTCCATGGTTCGGACCAGATTCAGGCGAAGGTATCCGTGGCGGTGACGAGTTCGTGGACATTGCCCGGCTCGAAGGCCGAGTGGCCGGCGTCCGGCGCGATGCGCAGGCGCGCCTCGGGCCAGGCCCTGTGCAACTCCCAGGCACTGGTGGCCGGGCAGACGACATCATAGCGCCCCTGCACGATGACGGCAGGGATTTTGCGGATGCGACCCACGTCGCGCAGCAGCTGACCGTCCTCCAGGAAGCCGCCGTTGACGAAATAGTGGCACTCGATCCGCGCCATGGCCAGCGCATGCGCAGCCGCGCCGAAATCCGACACCAGCGCCGGGTCCGGGATCAGGCAGCTCGTCGCGCCTTCCCACATCGACCACGCCCGCGCCGCCGCGAGGCGTTCCTCCCTATGCTCCCCGGTCAGACGCCGGTAGTAGGCGCCGACCAGGTCCTCGCGCTCGCGCTTCGGTATGGGCTCGAGAAACTGCTCCCAGCGGTCCGGGAAGAGTTCGCTGGCGCCGTGCTGGTAGAACCACAGGATCTCCTTGCGCCGCAGCAGGAAGATGCCCCGCAGCACGAGCGCCGTGACCCGCTCGGGGTGTGCCTGCGCGTACGCCAGCGCCAGCGTGCTGCCCCAGGAGCCGCCGAATACCTGCCAGCGCTCGATGCCGAGCGCCGCGCGGATGACCTCGATGTCGCCCACCAGGTGCTGCGTCGTATTGTTCTCCAGGCTGGCATGGGGACGGCTGCGGCCGGCGCCGCGCTGGTCGAACAACACGATGCGGTAAACGTCCGGGTTGTGGAAACGGCGCATCTTGGCGGAGCAGCCGCCGCCGGGACCACCGTGCAGGAGCACCACGGGCTTGCCGCGCGGGTTCCCGCATTCCTCGTAATGCAACTCGTGGCCGTCGCCGACGGCGATCGTGCCGGAGTGGTTGGGCTCGATGGCGGGATAGAGCTCCCGCCGGGGCGTGTCTGCGGCCGTATCCATGGCCGGATTATGGGCACGACCGGCACGGATTGCCACGCGCGGACCGCGTTGCCCCCGGACGGCGGCTTTGCCATCATCGGCGCGTTCCCACCGGACTCGCAGGAACCATGCCGAGACTCCTCACCCTCCTGGCGCTGGCCCTCCTGGCCGCCGGCTGCGGCGATCGCGCGCCGGACGGCTCGCGCGTCGCCGACGAAGGCGTCACCTTCCACCGGGGCAACGGCGCCGAGCCCGCCACGCTGGACCCCCATCGTGCCGAGGACAGCGCCTCCTTCGAAATCCTGCGCGACCTCTACGAGGGCCTGACCACCGGCACCGTCGAGGCGAGAGTGGTGCCGGGCACGGCAGAGTCCTGGGACGTGTCGCCGGACGGACTGACCTGGAAGTTCACGCTGCGGGCGGACGCCGCCTGGTCCAACGGCGATCCGCTGACGGCGGCGGATTTCGTGGCCGGTTTCCGTCGCACGGTGGACCCGGCGACGGCCTCTACCTACGCCCAGGTGCTGTTCCCGGTGGAGAATGCCGAGGCGGTCAACCGGGGCGATCTGCCGCCCGGGGCACTCGGTGTCTCGGCGCCGGACGAACGGACCTTCGTCGTGGAGCTCGCCGCACCGACGCCGTATTTCCTCTCGCTGCTGACCCACTCCGCCACCTATCCGCTGCACCGGCCGAGCTTCGCGACCCACGGCGAGGACTTCGTGCGCGCCGGCAACATGGTCTCCAACGGCGCCTACGCGCTGGACGAGTGGGCGGTGAATTCCTTCGTCCGGCTGCGCCGGAATCCGCACTACCACGATGCGCAGGACGTACAGATCGACACCGTCTACTACTACCCCATCGAGGAACACAGCGCCGAGCTGCAGCGCTACCGGGCCGGCGAGCTGGACTTCACCCAGTCGGTGCCGAACAACCAGTACGACTGGATCAAGGCCAACCTGGGCGACGAGCTGCACATCACGCCTTATCTCAGCACCTATTTCTTCGTGCTTGACCTGACCGAGCCGCCCTTCGACGACGCCCGCGTACGCCAGGCACTGGCCATGGCGGTGGACCGGCAGACGCTGGTCGAGAAGGTGCTGGGCGGCGGCCAGCAGGGCGCGTGGGGTCTGGTGCCGCCCGGCGTCGACAACTACACGCCGGCGGAGTACGACTGGACGGACTGGCCGGAGGAGAAACGCCTCGCCGAGGCCCGCAGGCTGTACCGCGAAGCGGGCTACTCGGCGGACAACCCGCTCGAGGCCCGCATCCTTTACAACACCAGCGACAACCACAGGAAGATCGCGGTGGCCGTGCAGGAGATGATCCGCTCGGCGCTGGGCGCCGACATCACCGTGGTGAACCAGGAGTTCAAGGTGATGCTGGAGACGCGCAAGGAGCCCTCCCGCTGGGAGATCCTGCGCTACGGCTGGACGGGCGATTACAACGACCCCTTTACCTTCCTCGGGATCTTCCGCTCCGACAGCCCGCAGAACCCGGCCTGGTACGCCAGCCCGGAGTTCGACCGGCTGCTCGCGGAGGCTTCGGCCGAAATCGACACGGCGCGACGCGCCCGCCTGTTGCGCGACGCCGAGCGCGTGCTGATCAACGACTATCCCGCCATCTTCGCCTACTTCTACGTGGCGCGGCACCTCGTCAAGCCCTGGGTGCGCGGTTACCGGGCGAATATCATGGACCACAACTACTCACGGCATTACCGCATCCAGAGACCGGTGCCCGAAGTTGCGGAATAATCGCGGAATAGTTGCGGAATGACTGCCGAATGATCACGGTCTATTCGGATCGCCACAGGCTTCATCACGGCCGGGGCGAACTGAACGACGGCGTACTGGTGCCGGTCTTCGAGCGCCCGCAGCGGGCCGATGCCGTGCTCGAGCGGGTGCGTGACGCCGGGCTGGGCGAGGTCATCGAGCCGGATGCGTTCGGCGATGCGCCGCTGGCACGCGTGCACACTCCGCGTTATCTCGACTTCCTGCAGTCCGCCTGGCAGGAGTGGCATGCGCTGCACGGCGACACCGATGCGCTGCCGCTGGCCTGGCCGGCCCGCGGCCTGCGCCGGATCGAGCCGGACCATATCGACGGCCGACTCGGCTATTACTCGTTCGACGCCGGCACGCCGATCACGGCGGGCACCTGGGCCGCCGTCAGCGCCGGCGCGGATATCGCGCTCACCGCCGCAGCCCGGGTCGCCGACGGCGAGCGCGGCGCGTTCGCCCTGTCCCGCCCGCCCGGGCATCACGCGGGCGCCGACTATTTCGGCGGCTACTGCTACCTGAACAACGCCGCGCTCGCCGCCGTCCACCTCCTGGACCGGGGCGCGCATCGGGTCGCGATCCTCGACGTGGACTACCATCACGGCAACGGCACCCAGGAGATCTTCTACGACAGGGCCGACGTGCTGTTCTGCTCGATCCACTGCGACCCGCGGCAGGAGTACCCCTACTTCCTCGGCTATGCCGACGAGACCGGCCGCGGCGACGGAGAGGGCTGCAACCGGAATCTGCCGCTGGCACCCGGCAGCGACTGGGCCGTGTGGTCCGAGGCCCTCGGCCGCGCGCTGGACGCGACGAGGCGCTACGCCCCCGACGCTCTCGTCGTCTCGCTGGGCGTCGACACCTACGAGCGCGACCCGATTGCGGCCTTCCGCCTGCGCACCGACGACTACCCGCGGCTGGGCGAGCGTATCGCCGCCCTGAGCCTGCCCACGGTGTTCATCCTGGAGGGCGGCTATGCGGTACCCGAGATCGGCGATAACGTCGTCAACGTCCTGCGAGGCTACGATTAGGGCGGCGCCGCGATTGGTCGGGAACCCCCGGGCGGGTCGCCTGTCGGAACAGGGGTCGGTACGAGAGTCCGGGCCGCGCAATCCGGTTTGCTAGAATGCGCGCCCTTTCGAAGCACCCGAGAGAAGAAGGCAGACTATGAATCTGATCACACCCCTCGGCCGGGGGCTCGCCGCCCTCGTCCTGTCCCTGTCCGCGCTGGCCGCCCACGCCGCCGCGCCGGCATCGGACATCGACATCCCCAATACCGAATTTACCCTGGACAACGGCCTCACGGTGATCGTGCACGAGGACCGCAAGGCCCCCATCGTGGCGGTGAACGTCTGGTACCACGTCGGATCGAAGAACGAGCCGGAGGGCAAGACCGGTTTCGCCCACCTGTTCGAACACCTGATGTTCAACGGCACCGAGAACTACAATGACGAGTATTTCGTGCCGTTCCAGAAGGTGGGCGCCACCGACCAGAACGGCACCACCAACTTCGACCGCACCAACTACTTCCAGAACGTCCCCTCGACCGCGCTGGACCTGGCGCTGTGGATGGAATCCGACCGCATGGGTCATCTTCTCGGTGCGGTGGACCAGGACAAGCTCGACGAGCAGCGCGGTGTGGTGCAGAACGAGAAGCGCCAGGGCGAGAACAGGCCCTACGGACAGGTCTTCACCCACATCTTCCGCAACCTGTTCCCGGAAGGTCATCCCTACCAGTGGCTGCCCATCGGCTCCATGGAGGACCTGAACGCGGCCAGCCTGGAAGACGTGCAGGAGTGGTTCAAGACCTATTACGGCCCGAACAACGCGGTCATCGTGATCGCCGGTGACGTCACGCCCGAAGTGGCCCGCGAGAAGGCCGAGAAGTACTTCGGCGACATACCGCCGGGGCCGCCCATCGCCAAGTTCGAGGCCTGGTCGCCGAAGCGCGAAGCCAATGCCCGGGAGGTCATGCAGGACCGGGTGCCCCAGGCGCGCATCTACAAGAACTGGGTGGGGCCGAACTGGAGCCATCCGGATGCCGAGCTGTTGAGCCTGGCCGGCAGCGTCCTGTCCTCCGGCAAGACCAGCCGGCTGTACAAGCGGCTGGTCTACGACGAGCAGATCGCCACCTCTGTGGACGCCACGCCCTATTTCGCCGAGATCGCCGGTGTGGTCGGACTCGAGGCCACCGCCCAGCCCGGCGGGGACCTGGCCGCCATCGAGAAGGCGCTGGACGAGGAGCTGGCCCGGTTCCTGGAGGAAGGCCCGACCAGGGACGAACTCGAGCGCGCCAAGACCCGTTACATCGCGGGTTTCATGCGCGGTATCGAGCGCATCGGCGGCTTCGGCGGCAAGTCCGACATACTGGCGCAGAATGCCGTCTACGCCGACGACCCGGACTTCTACAAGATATCGCTGGCCCGCATCGAGAAGGCGACGCCGAAGGCCGTGATGGAAGCGGCCCGGCGCTGGTACGAAGCGGGCTCCTACACCCTCGAGGTGCATCCGTTCCCCGACCTCGCCGCCAGCGGCGCGGGCGCCGAGCGCAGCGACGGGCCGCCGATGCCGACCGACTTCCCGTCGGTGGGCTTCGACGCATTCGAGCGCGCGACGCTCGACAACGGCATGGAGCTGATCGTGGCCAGCCGGGACGCCGTACCGGTCGTGAACTTCACGCTGATGCTGGACGCGGGCTATGCCTCCGACCAGTTCGGCGAGCCCGGCACGTCCAGCCTGGCCATGTCCATGCTGGACGAGGGCACGAAGCGACGCGACGCGCTGGCCATCTCCGAGGAACTCTCGCGCCTCGGCGCAAACTTCGGCGCCGGTTCCAACCTGGATATGTCCACCGTCTCGCTGAACGCGCTGACCGCAAACCTGGACGAGTCGCTCGACATCTACGCCGACATCATCCTGAACCCGTCGTTCCCGGAGGCGGACCTGGCGCGGCTGAAGAAGCAGTTCCGGGCGCAGATCCAGCGGGAGAAGGTGACGCCGGTGTCCATGGCCCTGCGCGTGTTCCCCGAGCTGATGTACGGCGAGGGCCATGCCTACAGCCTGCCGCTCACCGGGTCCGGCACGCTGGAGTCGCTGGAACGGATCGACCGGCAGACGCTGATGGCGTACCACGGCACCTGGTTCCGGCCGAACAACGCCACCATGATCGTGGTGGGTGACACCACCATGGAGAGCATCCGGCCGAAGCTGGAGAAGCTGTTCCGTGACTGGGAGCCGGGCTCCGTGCCGGTGAAGAACGTCGACGCCGTGGCCCAGCGGCCGGAGGAGAAGATCTACCTGCTCGACCGGCCGGACGCCGAGCAGTCCATCATCTTCGCCGGCCACGTCATGCCGCCGAAGGCCAACCCGGACGAGTTTGCCATCGCCGCCATGAACAACGTGCTCGGCGGTGACTTCTCCGCGCGGCTGAACATGAACCTGCGCGAAGACAAGAGCTGGTCCTACGGTGCCCGCACGCTGATTCTGGACGCCGCCGGTCCGAGGCCCTTCCTGGGCTATGCGCCGGTCCAGACGGACAAGACGGCGCCGTCCATGGCCGAAATCCGCCGCGAACTCGTGGAGATCGTCGGCGAGCGGCCGCCCACCGAGGACGAACTCGCACGCGTTCTGGATGACAACACACTGTCGCTGCCGGGCCGCTGGGAGACGGCCGGCGCGGTTGCGGGCTCGCTGGTCGAGATGGTGCGTTTCGGCTACGACGACGACTACTGGGACACCTATGCCGAGAACGTACGCGGCGTCTCCCTGCAGCAGGTCAGCGAAGCCGCCGACGAGTACGTGAAGCCCGACAACCTCATCTGGGTGGTCGTCGGCGACCGGGCGAAGATCGAGAGCGAGATCCGGGCTCTGAAGATCGGCGAGATCGTCCCCATCGACGCGGACGGGAACGTGCTCGCAGACCAGGGCACGTAATCGACCATGTAGGAGGGCCTTCAGGCCCGATGCATCGCCCGATGCATGACCCGATCCGGAATCCGGTCGGGCCTGAAGGCCCTCCTACATCTTTTTTGCCCGCCGGTGGCGGCGCAGGTTAACGTACCCGGATGAGCCCGGACCCCACCGACTACCTGAAGCGCATCCTCACCGCCCGCGTCTACGAAGTCGCGGAGGAGACCCCCCTCGACGCCGCACCGAATCTCTCGGCGCGCCTCGGTCACTCGGTGTGGCTGAAGCGCGAGGATCTGCAGCAGGTCTTCTCCTTCAAGCTTCGCGGCGCCTACAATCGCATGTCCCGCCTGGCCGACGCAGACCTGCAGAAAGGCGTCATCTGCAGCTCGGCCGGCAACCATGCCCAGGGCGTGGCGCTGGCGGCAGGCCGGCTCGGCATCCAGGCCTTCATCGTCATGCCCGTGACGACACCCCGCATCAAGGTGGAGGCCGTGCGCAAGCTGGGCGGCGAGGTGGTACTGGAGGGCGATACCTACGACGACGCCTACGCCCATGCCCGCCGGCTGGAGGCCGAGCGCGGCCTGACCTTCATCCATCCGTTCGACGATCCGGACGTCATCGCCGGCCAGGGCACCATCGCCATGGAGATACTGCGCCAGCACCCCGGCGACATCGACGCGGTATTCGTGCCGGTGGGCGGCGGCGGCCTCATCGCCGGCATCGCGTCGTACATCAAGGCGCTGCGCGACGACATCCGCATCGTCGGCGTGGAGCCGGAGGATTCGGCGGGCATGAGCCGCTCTCTCGCGGCCGGCGAGCCGGTGACCCTGGAGCGCGTCGGCATCTTCGCCGACGGCGTAGCCGTGCGCAGAGTGGGCGACGAGACCTTCCGTCTCTGCCGCGAGCTGGTGGACGAGATCGTGCTGGTGGACACGGACGAAATCTGCGCAGCCATCCGGGACATCTTCGAGGACACGCGCTCCATTGTGGAGCCTGCCGGCGCTCTGGCGGTCGCTGGTATGAAGAAATACGCGGAGGAGCGCAAGCCGCCGGCGGGGCGGGAGTTCGTCACGGTGAACTGCGGCGCCAACGTGAACTTCGACCGGCTGCGCCACATCGCCGAGCGCGCCGCCATCGGTGAGCAGCGTGAAGCCCTGCTGGCCGTCGGCATCCCCGAGCGGCCCGGTAGCTTCCGGGCATTCTGCGCGGCCATCGGCCGGCGCAACGTCACCGAGTTCAATTACCGCTACAGCGATGCGGAAGAGGCGCACATCTTCGTGGGCCTGGAGCTCGGCGGAGGCCGCGCCGAGAAAGACAGGCTCGTGGCCGATCTGC
Source organism: Lentisalinibacter sediminis (assembly GCF_040706615.1). Lineage (NCBI taxonomy): Bacteria > Pseudomonadati > Pseudomonadota > Gammaproteobacteria > Woeseiales > Woeseiaceae > Lentisalinibacter > Lentisalinibacter sediminis. The sequence continues at coordinate 236,619 of NZ_JAPDRF010000006.1, forward strand.
ACTCCCAGGGTTACCCGGTGCAGGACCTTACCGACAACGAGATGGCCAAATTGCATATCCGGCACATGGTCGGCGGCCGGGCCGGCGGGCTGCCGGACGAGCGGCTGCTGCGGTTCGAGTTCCCCGAACGCCCCGGCGCACTGGCCGAATTCCTCGATGCGGTGGGCTCGCACTGGAACATCAGCCTGTTCCACTACCGCAACCATGGCTCGGATTACGGCCGCATCCTCACCGGCATCCAGGTACCTCGGGGCGACAGCGACGAATTCGAGCGGCACCTGCAAAAACTCGGCTACCCGCACTGGGACGAGAGTGACAACCCCGCCTACCGGCTGTTCCTCGCCTGAGGACGATTGCGAGGACGATTGCGAGCACAATTGCGATAGCGCAGTTACGGCGCCGCCCCGACATGCTAAACGTGGCGCTATAGTCTTCGACCGCGCCGGGACGCTCCTTGTAAGCTTGTCGGCGCGTGCTTAGAATGATTCCAGATATCGCCGCAGGATCACGCGACCTGGCGCGATCTCGGCGTCAACCCATTTTTTTCATTCGGAAGGAGTCATCCATGGCCCACGAATTGCCTGCGCTGCCTTATGCGAAGGACGCTCTGGAACCCGTCATCTCGGCGGAGACCCTAGAGTACCACTATGGCAAACATCACCAGACCTACGTCAACAACCTGAACAATATGATCCCCGGCACGGAGTACGAGAAAGCGTCGCTGGAGGACATCATCAGGAAAGCCGACGGCGGCCTGTTCAATAACGCGGCCCAGGTCTGGAACCACACCTTCTACTGGAACTGCCTGAGCCCGGACGGCGGCGGCGAGCCCGGCGGCGCACTGGGCAAAGCCATCGACAAGGCCTTCGGTTCCCTCGACAAGTTCAAGGAGGAGTTCCAGAAGGCCGGCGCCGGCAACTTCGGCTCCGGCTGGACCTGGCTCGTGAAGGACGGCGACGGCGTGGCCATCGTCAACACGGACGATGCCGGCAACCCGCTGCGCGACGGCAAGACGCCGCTGCTGACGGTGGACATCTGGGAGCACGCCTACTACATCGACTACCGCAACGCGCGGCCGAAATACCTGGAGGCGATCTGGAAGATCATCAACTGGGATTACGTGTCGGGCAATTACGAAGCGTAACGCAACATGTAGGAGGGGCTTTAAGGAACCTCTATTAACCCCGTTTCGGATTCGTCGGTTGCTGTGATTGCGGAGATCGGGCGTTCGAGACGATAGATTGGCCCGGCCGGGTGGATAGTCGGGTCGTGATGAGCAAGGCTTCGGACCTCGTT